>CADBMG010000126.1 GCA_902795745.1 uncultured Pseudomonadota bacterium | reverse complement strand
GAAACAATTTTATGCTTAGTATTTTGGCGTGCATAGTTTTTTCTTTTGATATCCGCTGTGCCTTGCGGAAAAACAAATGGCTTTATGTCAGCCAATGAAATAGCTCGTTTTTCTTTCTAACCCCATTGTTCGTAATGCAAAAGCGGATTCATTTTGCTTGCCGCTACGTCAGGATTAATCAACAAGTATTCTTTGGAGCTGAATTCCGGTCCTGGATCGCGGGTATAATTACGCAGATAATTGGCGGCTAAATTACTTTCTGCCGTTATGCTGTTTTTGTATGTATGTTCATACCATTCGGGATCGAAGAATTTTGACGCAGCCACTATTTGCGCTTGATGCTGTTCTACAAATGGTCTGGACTTGCGATGTTTAAATAGTTTACGCCAAACTTTTCTCATGTAGCTCGGCCGGTCATCAGGATTAATAAGTCTCCCCTCTTTTTTACCGTACAGAATATAGTGCCGCAGAGGATTTATATCATCTCTGACTACATCAGGATATTTTTGCAAATAAAATTGAGTATCAAATTTTTTACACGGTTTGTAACCCTCACGCCATCCGATTTTAATGTAGTGCTCCAACGGATCAATATGCGCCCCTGCAACATCGGGATATTGTTGTAAATACCATTTTTTATCAAAATATTCGGAGGATTTAAACAGTTGATAATCAGATAAAGATTTTTTGGAGTGAATTTTCTTTGAAAACTTTAACCCCAAAATATTGAGGGTTTTGGTGATTGATGCTTTTTCTTCACGGAGTACGGTAATGCCGCAAAACTTATATTTTTTTATCCTTACACCGTCCTTTTCAAAATAAATTTTTTGCCAGATTTTCATTAATTCACATCCTCACCTACATTTGCACCTTAGGTTTATTTTAAGCATAAGTCAAATGCTTTTTATGTTTTATAGCCGAAAAATGCGCTTTGCAAAAATATGCTTGCTTAATATGCAAAGATGAATTATAAACAACACAATTTGAAAATATGATACGGAGAAGAGAAAATGGGTTTTAATTGCGGTATTGTCGGTTTGCCGAATGTCGGAAAATCAACATTGTTTAATGCCTTAACGCAAACCATTGCGGCGCAGGCAGCAAATTTTCCGTTCTGCACCATTGAGCCGAATACGGGACGAGTGGCTGTTCCTGATAAGCGTTTGGATAAGTTGGTGGAAATGGTAAAGCCGAAAAACATTGTACCGACACAATTGGAGTTTGTTGATATTGCCGGATTGGTAAAAGGTGCCTCAAAGGGTGAAGGGTTAGGAAACCAATTTTTAGCAAATATTCGTGAAACTGATGCTATCATCCACGTTTTACGCTGTTTTGAAAATGATAATATTACCCATGTTGAAGGTTCGATTGATCCGGTACGTGATGCCGAAACAGTAAAAACCGAATTAATGATTGCTGATTTGGATTCGCTAAGCAAGCGTTTTGATCAATGGCAGAAAAAAGCTCGTGCCGGTGACAAAGAATCTGCTGTTTATGTACGGGTGGTAACGCCGATTATTGCCGCTTTGGAACAAGGTAAACCGGCAATAACCGCAGCACCTGACGCAGCAGATAAAGAAGCGTATAAAGCGTATAAAATGTTGCAATTATTAACCTCTAAACCGGTCTTGTATGTTTGTAACGTAGATGAAGATTCGGCCGCATCCGGCAATGAGTTTTCTTCTCGTGTGGCAGAAATGGCAAAAGCTGAGGGAGCACAAAGCGTGATTATTTCCGCAGAAATTGAAGCTGAAGTTGCACAATTGGAATCAGAAGAAGAAAAGAAAGACTTTCTGGAAGCTCTTGGTTTAGAAGAAACCGGTTTGGCAAAGATTATCCACGCCGGATACAACTTGCTGGGCTTGCAAACCTATTTTACCGCCGGACCGAAAGAAGTGCGCGCGTGGACTTTTGTTAAGGGGATGAAAGCACCGCAATGTGCCGGTATAATTCACTCGGATTTTGAACGCGGATTCATTCGTGCAGAAACTATTTCGTATGACGACTATGTGAAATTCGGCGGTGAACAAGGGTGTCGCGATGCCGGTAAGATTCGCTCGGAGGGTAAAGATTATTTAGTTCAAGATGGCGATTTGATGAATTTTTTGTTTAATGTATAACAGATAGAAAATTTAAAAAGTCAAAGCTCCGCTTTTTTCATATCGCGGAGCTTTCTCCTATAACATCAAATTTTTGCAAAGAATCTTCTTGCTTTTTGAAAATAAGTATGTTACAAGCAACCCGATATATGGTGATTTCTATGTATGAACCTGAAAAGGTAACCGTAGTAGAAATCAGGCTTTTACCCGCTTTGCCCGTGCAAAGCATAACAAATAGAAAGGATTTTACATTATGAGACATGGTGATGCACATCGCAAGTTTAGTATGCCGACAAGCCAAAGACGCGCTTTGTTTTCTAATTTGACGAACGCTCTGTTGACACACGAACAAATAAAAATTACGTTAACTCGTGCAAAAGAACTCAGGACTTTTGCTGATAATATGATTACTTATGCTAAAAAAGGCGATTTGAACAGCCGTCGTCTGGCTGCCGCTTTTTTGCGCGATAATGAAGTCGTTTCTAAGCTGTTTTCAACTTTGGCTGAGCGCTATAAAGACCGCAAAGGCGGTTATACTCGCGTTTTGAAAGCCGGTTTTCGTTATGGCGATTGCGCGCCGATGGCAATCATTGAATTGGTTGACCGCGACGTTAATGCCAAAGGAGCTAAAGACTTGGCTCGCGTAGCTGCTGAGCGTGCAGCCGCTGCAGAAGCAGAAGCTGCTGAAAACAAAGAAGAAACAGTTGAAAAATAAGTTTTCTATATCATTTTTCATGACTCCACTCCTACCGCTGATGAAAATCAGCGGTAATTTTATACATAACTTACATTAAAAAAGCCCCACCATCAGAGGTAGGGCTGGGAGGAGTTATGATGAAACTTACTTCTTCAAAAGTTTTGCTACATCAGCGGTAATGTCTGTGCCGCCGAATACCACCATGCCTTTGGCAAAAACATAATCCAATTTTTTGCTGGTTGCCACATCGGAAATCAGTTTTGATAATTCTGCATCAATAGCTTGAACTTTAAGAGCATACTGGCTTTGCAATAATTGTTGGCGCTTATTCAATTCAATTTGATATTGCTGAGAAATTGATGCTCTTGCATTTTGGTCGGCAATTTGGCTCAATTCTCTGTTGCGATCATTAACCCAACTTTGAATAATTGAGGAATTCTTTTGTTGTTCGGCGCGCAAAGCCAAAACAGACGGAGTCTGGTTCACTAAAGCCTGAATATCAACAATGGCAATTTTGGCATCATTCAAAGATGTCGTTGAAGAAGTTTTTGTTGTGCTTTTGTTTTTGGTTGCAACCGGTGCAGTCTTTTTTGCTGCGCTGGTTGCGGTATTTTTTTTGCTATCTGTTTTTTTCATATTCCTAATCCTTTTACGTTACTTTTTGAGAGCATCAATGGCTTGTTGAGTTATATCTTTGCCACCAAACACAACGGCACCGCGGTTAAAAACATATTCCAGTTTTTCAGCCTTAGCAATGTTGGCAATCAAGGTATTTAATTCATTGTCAATAGCTTGAACTTTTTGGGCATACTCATTATTAATTGTCAACTGGCGTTTGTTTAACTCTTCTTGATATTTTTTGCTTAAATCAGCTTTTTGGGCAGCATCGGTTTGTGCTTCAATTTCAGCATTCGCCCAATTAACCCAACTTTGCAAATCATTACGCTTAGACTGTTGTTCTTCTTTTAACGCAATAACTTTCGGTGATTGATTCACCAAAGCTTCGATATTAACAACACCTATCAATGTTTCTGATTTTTGCTCATTTGTCATTTGATTTCTCCCTTTTATAATCAAATCGTTACCAGTTTAGCAGTCATTTATTAAAAAGATATAAATAAAAAACGTTTGTTTGCAAGATTGTGAACGAAAAATTATTTTACTGAAATAAAAAAAGCCGAGTTGCCTCGACCTCAATGATAAAAGCAAAAAACTAAGCTATGATATTGGGATCTATACGCGATTCGACAGCACTGATTTTTTTTGCTACACTTGTTTTCAGCGATTTCAATCTGCGCGCTTGCAGAAAATCAATGGTATTACTGTTTTTCAGCAGATTTGCCATATCTGTATTCAAATGACGCTGTTCCAGTTTGAGTTCGCATAAAGCCAGTTGCAAGCGGGCAATTTTTTCTTTCGGTGTCATCTTTTTCGTATAGTCCTTTCAAAAAAAATTGTAATAACTACATTTTTTACTGGAAATTTTATCTCAAAGTTGTAAAGAGTATACAACAAAATTTTATTGATTGCAATATGTTTATATGGAGTTTTCAGATGACTGAGATTAAAAGAATAGGTGTATTAACCAGCGGTGGAGATTGCGCCGGTTTAAATGCTGTATTAATGGCAGTGGTTAACGCGGCAACGCAAAAAGGATGGAAAGTTTACGGTATTCACGATGGTACTGACGGTTTGACCAATCGCCCGATGTCGTACGAAGTTTTGACCGTTGAAAATTTTTCCAATACCCCATGGCCGAGATTAGCCGGTTCTTATTTAGGCTCGCTTAATACCGGAGTTAAGGAATCTCAGGAAGTTTTAGCTCAGCGTTTTGGGGAAGGTGTGCGCCAACTGGGGCTTGATGCGGTTGTTGTGGTCGGCGGCGACGGCAGTATGAATATTGTCAGCAACTATTGTCATATAGCCGGTGTTAAGATGATAGGCATTCCTAAAACTATTGATAATGATACACCTTTAACAGAGTTTTCGGTCGGTTTTAATACCGCATGTCAAGTTTGTACCACAGCATTGGATGACTTGATGACAACTGCTCGTTCGCATCATCGTGCGCTGATTTTGGAAGTTATGGGACGCGATGCCGGACACTTGGCGATGCAAGCAGCTATTGCCGGATTCGCCGATGTTTGTTTGGTTCCGGAGATTCCGTATACTTTACAAGGAATTATTAACAAACTTGAAGCAGTAAAGAAAACCGGCCGCACCAGCGCGCTGATTGTTGTTTCGGAGGGTGTAAAAACCGAAAAAGGCGAGGCGGTAACCGGTGCCGTAAATATGGTGGGAGAAAAAATAAACGGTGGTATCGGTGATTATTTGAGCGGTTTAATCAATGCCAATTATAAAGGATTCCAAACTCGAGTAACCAAACTCGGTCATGTTCAGCGTTCCGGAAATCCGACAGCATTTGACCGCAGTTTGGCCATTGTTTTGGGCGCGGCTGCCGTTAATTTGCTTGCCGAGGGACATACCGATCGGATGGTAGCTTTAACCCGCGGTAAGGTAACTTCCTTCTCTCTTGAAGAAGTGGTTGCTGCCGGAACAACGGGTTTAGATGCCAACAGTTCATATGTCAAAGCTGCTCGTGCTATCGGAATGTATGTAGGTGAAGAATAGGACTTGAATGTATAGCGATCGCTTTAAACAATTCATTGAAATGTGGCAAAAAGATTTTGCCATTGAACGCAGTATGAATGAAAAAGTTTGCGTCGATCGCGACGGTAAGCCGATTCCGTGGTATACTTATCCGGCGATAGAATATATTTCACAATTTGATTACAGCGATAAAAAAATATTTGAGTTCGGAACCGGCTATTCATCGATGTATTGGGCGGCGAGAGCGCAGAAAGTAATCAGTATTGAAGATAAACCGGAGTGGTTTAAAAAATTTGCCGCTGAGTTCAGTGCTCCAAATTGGCAGATGCGTTATTGCGATGAAAAACAAGGTTATGAAGATACAATTTTAGCCGACAAAGAGAAATATGATGTTATCGTGATTGACGGCAAACGTCGAGCCGAGTGTGCCGCTAATGCAGTTAAAGCTCTGGCTGACGGCGGAATGATAATTTTGGACGACAGTGACAGAATTAATACCAGTCAGGAATATGTGCAGGCAGTTAAGTACTTGCGCGATGCTGATTTATTGCAAGTTGATTTTTACGGCTTTTGCCCGATGAACAATTATACCAAGACCACATCTATTTTCTTTAAGCGTAATTTCAACTTCGATTCGCTTTATACGGTACAACCGATTAACGGATTAGGTAATATTTGGTCTATGAGCAGAAAAGAACGCAAGCAATTTTTCCGCAAGCAGGAATATCCGCTACCGGAAGAAAATACAGAAGTAAAATAAAACAAAAAACGCTTGTCTTATTTGACAAGCGTTTTTTGTTCTTAGTCACTGTAATCAACCAAGATAATTGGTCGAACAATGTACAACTCAGCATCACTGAGGCAAAAGTAAGGACATTCGGCCGTAAAGTCGTGACCGATGAACTCGATTTCACCCCATTCTTTCTTAGCGACTGCAACATAGTTACTCTTGTCCCAGTACTCCGCCCAGATCGCATTGTTGCGCATAAGCCGGACAGTTTGGTTGAAGAGCTGTATGTCTTTGTCCTTGATGCGCAGGTCATCAATTGCCGGCACATAGAGGTCAATACCAATAGCACCTTTGATGGGGATACTGGTCACATCCTCATACTCATTGCGCGTGATCTTGAAACCTGTGCCATAAGACACAGTCTCTACCGCCGGAGAGAGGTTTTTGGTAAGACATTTGCTAAACCGACGAGGAAAGTCACATCCGCGCCAGCTGAAATCTTCCCGGCACCAGTAGCGTCCGTTCATCTCAATGCCGATAATGTTGTCGGCACGAGATACATCCAGAAAAGGAAAGGCTTGCAAATCATCTTTTTCAGAGGTCATATAGACCAAAGACAAAGGTGTAGCAATCCTACTACTTTCGGTAGGCCGCTCTTTACGATAATGGCGGGCAACTGCGTCGTTGCGATCTTGCTGCAGCCATGCGATGTACTCTTTGGCGCTTTGCGCCGTCAGTCCCTGCATCTGCAAGGACTCAAACAATTTCTTTTTATCCATATCCATAAATATTTTTAATTAATAATAATGATTTTCTGCTGATTATAGCCATATTTGTCTAAATGTCAAACGAATTTAAATATTATTTTGTAAATTAAAAATTAGTTGACAAAAGATGACAAATCTGTTACACTCACTTATAGCAGAAACGGGAGAAATAAAATGGATAAATTGGAAGAAGTTTTGTTCAAAGCAACAGGAGATAGACTGGTCGGACAATTTTTGCATGATGAATTGATGACGGCTTATCCAGAATTATCCGATTATCAAGTACAGACCAAATTAGCCGATTTTATTACTGATGTTCCGGCACAAAAAGCAGATGTTGATGCCCAAGAAAAAGCAGAGTTAGTGCAAAAACAACAGTTTGGTAAAGTGGCTTTTCTGGCCAAAATGGCCGGTTGTGTTCGCCAATTTAAGGAAAAAGAAAACAGCGGAAATTCTATTGAAGAAACTTTTGAAAGTAAAGCTAAACGAGCTTTGAAGATGGCGATGCCGACAAATACAGATGAACAGATAGAAGATATTCTTAATTTAAGTTCTCCTGATGAACTTCAGGGTTTTATAGATGCTTTTGCTCTTGATAACGAAAAAACTCAGGAGACTATGAAATGGACACCTTTGAGCGATTCCAGTGATTATACAGATATAGATTCGGTTATTGACAGAACATATTCCATTTTATCGGAATTCGCTGAACGCAAAAACACAGAAGAAGAAAAGTTAAACTTAAATTGGAAACCTATATTGGTTGGTGAAAGTAAAGAAAATAAAGAAGCTGTTACAATAGACAGTATTGCAATGCAAGGAGCTCAGATATTTATTAATAATGATGGTGCGGAAACAATGTTGCCGATGATAGCAAAAATCGAAAATATGGATTTAGAGGAAAAAGAAAAGCAAGCAGATGAGGTGCTTCGTCTGATGACAAGTACCGGAAAATTAGAAGATTTAGACAGCTGCTTATATAGTATTGATATTCATCGTAAACTTGCAAGCAGTTTGGAAATTGAATATGGTAAAATTGCTGCAACAAAAGAAGTGGCGGATAGCACTAAAGCAGCGGAATTGATTGATAAATATCCGGTAATGGCAGCATTTGCCATTCTGCATCAAGACGGACAGAAATTTGAGAGTGTGGAACAATTTGAAGAAAAAATGGATAGTCCTGAGGTTTTAAGATTAACTAGAAAAATTAACGACAGTAATAATAAGATAGATGTTAACAAATCCGTTTTTGAGCAAATAGAGGGATATGTAGAATCGGGTTATAAGCAAATAAACGGATATTCTATGGAGGCATAAAGAATGGCAAAAGAAGCACCGATATTTAATGATATAAAACATTGGATTGATATGATGTGCAGAATCTATACCAGAGAAGAGATGCAAATGTTCGGACGTCTTGGATTCGATATTGCACATCACGAAACTTTTGCCAAGCGATACATGGAAGAACTGATGAAAATACGCGAAGAATTTAATCCGGATAAAAAGTTTCGTTTTTCCAAACTTAATGAGCGTATTTATGGTATAGTTATGTCAGATATTAACAATTCGCCGGATTGGATCAGAGATGCAGCAAAAGCTGAAAACTTGGCTCAATTGAAAGAATTGCCTCCATTTAAAAGGCGTTTGGTGGATATTTACCGGAGATCGCGGGAAAATCAGGCAAAAATAGTGAATATGAAAATAGGAAAATCGTCGGAAAAATAATCTTTCTAGACAACAAAAATCCGCGGTGAGAATAACTCACAGCGGATTTTTTGTTAATTTGCTTTGTTAAGTCTGAGCCGCTTCATGATGACGCAGGCAACGGAAACATCTCTGTCTTCGTTCTTGGCTAGGAAATGGGCGGATGTTAATCCATCTGGTCCGTTATACCAAAATCTTGGCATCGGTAACACGGTATCTCCGATAGCTAGACGCATATTGGAGACAGTTTCCCAATTCTCGCGAAGAATCTTAACGTCATCTCTGTTAAGCAACTCACCATTGTAGCGCGCGCAGAACGGTTTAATATCTTTTTTCATCCAACAATTGTTTCCAACCATTGAATGAATAACGAGTGTGGGGCTAATTCTGTAGCCTATAACCCGTTTAGGCTTTTTCCCTGCTGGCAGCGCATCGCCTTCGGTGTTGTCTTCAAAAACGTACACAGGGGTACGATAATTTTTGTTATCGACAACATATCCATTCCAACAAGGCTCGTCGCCCAGTCCTGCCGTTTGGGTTATGTAACCGGCTACGATAAACTTGGCACCTCTGTGGGTGCTGAGCATCATCACGGCTCCGACAACCCAGCCGATCAAGCCTGCTAAAATAATGATGATAGGCAAGCGGAAGTGGATGTCAAATCCACTGAAATCATAGCCCACCAAACACCAATTGGCGATGAATAAAAAGATCATTATTGCCCACCAACAGTAGTTGTAGTAGGCATAATAGTTCTCTTTTAGCTCTTGAGAACATTCACGTGGGCAAAGTGTGAATGCCCACCATACCTGGATACCGTATGCCGCCAGAACGACATATACGGCAACATCTTCATACTTGACAGGTAGCTCTGCATAGTTAAGCCACATCACCATCAAAACAATGAAAAACATTGTTCCTGCCATCAACCAAATCGAACTGGCATACTTGTTAGCCCAGTCCATAATTTTCTCTTTTTTCATAATTATACATCTTTAGTTAATAATATTTTGTTTGCCACAATAATATCACATTTTTGGCAAAAAGCAATATATTTTGTAAAAAATTGTACAAAAAACTAGATATCTAGTGGCCGGATCTCGCTCGATTCTTTGCCGGATTTATTTTCTTCCTCATCGTCAGCAAATGAACCTGTTGTTATAAACTGAACTGTATTATCGATTAAATTGCGATTCTCTAGCGGGAATAATGTCGATTCGCTGATTGTTTTCGTTTTGTCGGCATACGATTTTTCGCTTGGCGGGGTTACGGATGGAAAACTATCAAACTTAGTCAGCATTTTCTTGATTAGAACGCTGACGGTAGACGGACAAAAAATAATTCCATGCTCAATATCTTGCGGCAATTTTGGTATAGTAATAGCTCTACGAGTTGTAATATCGTTGAGCATGGGACCGAATATCCAACGTCCGATACGCGTTTCTGCTAATAATTCTGCGAAATCGCTTCCGGAATTAATTGGGTTAATGTCCAAAACGCGAACAATATTGTAGTGGTGATAATTGTTACTGTTGTTGAGAAGTTTTCTCGTCAGCAAACATGCCGCTCCAACATTAATAATATGGAGATGTTTTTTAATTTCAATATTTTGCAGAAATTGCGTTAACAACTGTGCGTGTGCATTCAAACCTTTATTCATAGATGCATAATTGACGGCAATGATGTTCATATTGGTATTTTTGAACGATTCGGCTAAATATTTTACCGAATTTTTAGTGCGTGCAAAACCATGTAATATAATAACAGTGTCGTCCGCGGGTGAATCCAATTCGTAGGATGATATATAATTTAAAAGAGTTTCTTGACATTGTCCGAATGTTCCAGAATCGCGACGAATATCGTCTGCATCAAGTAAACGATATTTATGCGTTTTAACGTGGCGTTGAATTCTCCATCCTTGATAGTTATATATATCTTCCCAACGGAATCGACCACCTAATGTAAAAAAATCAAATTTCATTTATATCTCCCGACGAATCTGTAAGAATCTTCGGAAAAATAAATTAAAAAAGTATTAACATTATGAATTTGTGTTGTTTTTATTTAATCTAAGATGTTTGATGAAGCAAATGGAATATAGGAATATGTAATATTTATCCAAGATTGAAATAAGCAATGATATAATTTTTTAAATGAATAAAACACAATAAAATCAATATGTTGTAAAAAATAGCGAAAAAAAGTAATAAATTTTAGAAAAAGGTATTGACAACGGGAGAGGAATGACATATAAGGAGCAACACCGGCTGCGAGGTTGATGGAACTGAGCGGCAAGGGGCTTGCGGGAGCGAGCAGGGCTAAGGGCACTAATCCGGAGCATTTGAGTGAGGGGAAGTGAGAAGCCTGAGTTATAAGAAATCGTAGATAGAAGAAAAAAAGAGGATATGCGGACGGTATATTAAAAGAATATATAAAGTCTAGCATATTGAGATAAAGGAACCTAAGAGAAATTCTTTATGAGTAGAATGATAGACAGGATTGAGACAATCAAATAATTTGAGAGTTTGATCCTGGCTCAGAACGAACGCTGGCGGCAGGCTTAACACATGCAAGTTGAGCGGGAATTGGAGATAGCTTGCTATCAAAGAGGAGAGCAGCGCACTGGTGAGTAACACGTGGGAACGTACCTTTTGGTGGGGGACAACAGATGGAAACGTCTGCTAATACCGCATAAGCCCTGAGGGGGAAAGGAGAGATTTGCCGAAAGATCGGCCCGCGGAAGATTAGGTAGTAGGTGGGGTAACGGCCTACCTAGCCGACGATCTATAGCTGGTCTGAGAGGACGAT
>CADBMG010000125.1 GCA_902795745.1 uncultured Pseudomonadota bacterium | reverse complement strand
CGAGAGGGAAATCCGATACAAGGTATTACAACCGAGGAATATTATAAACTCTATCCTAATGATGATGAGCTGATAGCCAAAATGGATATAGTATTGGCAAAAACTCTGGAAGAACGCAAGCAAAAGCTTCTTAATGCCGATTATGTGGTGTTTACCCCCGGTGGTGTCGGAACACTTGATGAATTGGCTTATGACTGTGTGGCAATGCAGGATGGATTGTTGCCGATAAAACCGTTTATTATATATAATATTAACGGCTATTTTTACCATTTATTGGAATATTTGAAACTGATGGCACATGAGGGATTTGCCGATCCGGTACCGTTTATAGTAGTTGACGATGCCGAAGAATTGGAAATTGCTTTCCGTTTGTTGAAAAAAACATGTTATAAATGTTCCGATGCCAAGGAAAATTATGTAAATGTACGATTTTTAATTTATAAGTTACCTTATTTTATTAAACAAAATAATGCTTACGGCAAAGATGTGGAAACTTGTCTGGAAGAAGTTAAAAAAATTGAATCAACTGGTACTCCGGAAGAAAAAATGCTTTTAATCAGTGAAATGGAAACAGCTTATCTGGAAAAAGAAATTGAGAAAATGTACAGCCGTTTGGCTCAATCAGGTAAAGACACAGGCATTGTCAGCGATAAATTATTCCGTTTGAAAAAACGTCATAAAGAAATGCTGTAATTCTTGACAATCGATCGCTAATCAAATAAAAAATAATAAAATTAAATATAGGAGAAACTTAAAATGGATATCGTTTTAACCGGAGACAGACCGACCGGTCGTTTGCATTTAGGACACTATGTCGGTTCACTCAAACGGCGTGTAGAACTGCAAAACAGCGGCAAATATGAAAAGATTTATATTATGATAGCTGATATGCAGGCTTTATCCGATAATGCCGATAACATTGAAAAAATACGAAACAGTTTGAGCGAAGTAGCTCTTGATTACTTGGCTTGCGGATTAAATCCGCAAAAGTCGACTATTTTTATCCAGTCACAAATACCCGAACTGAGTGAGATTTCGTTCTATTATATGAATCTGGTAACCGTTTCGCGCCTGCAACGAAATCCTACGGTTAAAAACGAAATTCAAATGCGCGGGTTCAAGCAGAGTATTCCGGTAGGCTTCTTTACTTACCCGATTAGTCAGGCAGCAGACATTACGGCATTTAAGGCTAACATTATACCGGTGGGAGAAGACCAATTACCGATGATTGAACAAACACGAGAAATAGTCCGTTCGTTCAATACACTTTATAAAGAAGTTTTAGTTGAGCCAACAGCTGTTTTACCGAATAATCAGATTTGTTCGCGACTTCCGGGATTAGATGGAGCCAACAAAATGAGTAAATCATTAGGAAATTGCATCTATCTTTCCGACTCGTCTGATGATATTAAGAAAAAAATTCAAAGCATGTTCACCGATCCGACTCATTTAAGAGTGGAAGATCCGGGACATACCGAAAATAATCCGGTATTTATTTATTTGGATGCCTTCTGCGAAGATAAGCATTTTGCTGCTTTTTGGCCGGAATATCAGAACTTAGATGAACTAAAGGCTCATTACCGCCGCGGTGGTTTAGGCGATAGTAAAGTCAAAAAATTCCTCAATGAGATTTTGCAGAATGAATTACGTCCGATTAGAGAAAAACGTGAAGAGTTAGCCAAAGATTTACCTTATATATTTGATATGTTGAAGCAAGGCAGTGAAAAGGCGCGGATTGTTGCCACACAAACTCTTGATGAAATGAAATCGGCAATGGGTATTAATTACTATAGATAACAAGGCAACGATGGGCGTTTTTTCCTTCATAGTGCAGTATTTGCGTAAAACAAAAATGCTCGTCGGCGTTATTTTGTTTTCTCTTATTGCTCGGAGTGCCGCCGACCGTGGCGAAGTTTTTGCCATGGCGCAGATAATAGGTTTATTGCCGCAATATGCGCAAAATAATGCCATTCTGTCGCAAATTATTTTCTTTATTATCCTTTTGGCGGCATTTCTTGTTTTTGAGGGAATATCGGCTTATGTTTGGCGTTATGCCGGCGGAAAATTCATGCCTTATTTTTGCAGTCTTGTCTATAAAGATATTTTTACCGCCGTGCACCACCATTCAATCAGCTTTTTTAATATTGAAATGTCGGGTAAAATTGCCTCAAAAGCCAAAAATATTATCAGCGGAATTCGTGAAATATATATGAATATTGTATTCGGCTTACTGCGACCGATTATCGGCATAAGCATAAGTTTGGCTCTTATTTGTAATGCCGATTGGCTTATGGGTTTATTTATTTCCGGTCTGAATATGATTTTTTTGGTGGTTATTATATTCATACGCCGCAAAATAGGTTCATTTGCCGAAAAAAGAGCACGCTTTCACACCGAAACGGACGGCATTTTTATTGATACAGTTACCAATTCCGATTTAGTGAAAAGTTTTGCCAATTATTTTTATGAAAAAGGCCGTTTTTACCACATTCTGCGCACTGCCGTTCGTGCCGAGCAGGAAGAACGCACCAAAGATGCTTGGTTTGATTTGCAAGGGCGCATAGTCTTTTACGGCGTTTACTTGGCATCGTGTTTAAGTGTGTTTTATTGCTGGTATATCGGACGCCTGCAACTTGCAGATGTTGTACTTGCTACCTCGCTGTTAAACGGTCTGATGATGGAAATTAATAACATCGGCTTTTTTGCCGGCGAATTTTCGCAAGCCTACGGACAGGTCAAAGACGGATTGGAGCTTATTTATAAGCCTTGCACTGTTGTAGATTGTAAAGACGCGCAAATGTTAAAAATGCGGGGTAAAGCAATCTGCTTTGACAATATTAATTTTCATTACGGAAACAAAGCAAAACTGTTTTCTGATTTCAATCTAAAAATAAAATCCGGTGAAAAGGTGGGTTTGGTCGGACATTCCGGTAGCGGTAAATCAACTCTCATTAAGCTATTGGTTCGCTATTATGATATTGATTCCGGCTGTATCAGTATCGGCGGACAGAATATAGCTAAGGTGCGCCAAGAATCGCTCAGGGCAAACATCGCCGTAATTCCACAAGATACGACCTTATTTAATCGGACGATTATGGAAAACATACGTTACGGTAATGTAAAAGCCAGTGATGAACAAGTAATAAAAGCGGCAAAGTTAGCTTATGCCGATGAGTTTATAAAAATGTTGCCAAACGGCTATGAGAGCAAAGTCGGCGAGCGTGGAGTTATGCTTTCCGGCGGAGAAAGACAGCGCATTGCCATTGCACGGGCAATTTTGAAAAATGCCCCGATTTTAATTCTGGATGAGGCAACCTCGGCACTGGATAGCGAAAGCGAAATGTATATTCAAAAATCGCTTAAAAAATTAATGCGCGGCAAAACGGTTATTGCCATCGCTCATCGACTTTCCACTTTGAAAGAAATGGATAGACTGGTGGTGATGGATAACGGACGCATTGTAGAAGAAGGTTCGCATGATGAGCTTTTGGAGCGAGGCGGTGCCTACAAGCGTTTTTACCAAATGCAAGCAATGAATAAATAAACCTTAACGATGCTCATAAAAAACTCGATGATGAGAAGAAAAAAGTGGCGTAATATGCACATTTATATAATTTTCTTGACCTGCAAAATAAATTGTTTTACGCTTTAAGCATAAAAAATATCATTGCGAGGTAAGATTATGAGTAATAGTGATTCGAACATCGGCGATAAGCTTGTTTTTATTTTAACTTACATTCTGACTCCGCTTATGTTTATCGGTTTTGGTGTTTACTTTTATTTTGGTATCGGAGCACGAAACAATGTTAGTAAAACCATAGATGATATCGTCGTTATAACCAAAAAAGTTTCGGAATCTTATCTTGATCGCAAATATAAGCAATTTAATACTGATACGGTTGTATTGGGCAATTATTTGCCTTACGATATTGAGCCGGAAATGGATGGACAACACTATGTTATCCCTAATCGTTTCGGCGGACAGATGTTCATTTTTGAAACAGTCGGCAATATTCGTGAGCGTACGCTTTTTTTCGGTCTGTATAATCAGCCTGAACGCTATCAACAAGTATATAGCGGTGTTAGCTCTTACGTAATTATGTTGACGGGAATCAATCGCAAAGCATGCCGTATTTTCGCGCAAACAAATTGGGCCGAAAAAATACCTAACTTTATGGGATTGGAGGCTGCATATGTTACTGCGGAAAGTCCGAATAACGGAGTTTATAATTTGAGCAACTATGTGCTTACAGATAACGAAGGTGAACAAATTAAAACCATTGACCAAGGAATTGTAGCGCGCGGACCGTTGTCTAAGGCAAATGCTAAAAAAGCATGCCAATGTTTGTGGCGCGGTTGTACTTTTGCTATAAAATTTAAATAAAAAAACACGGTAAGAATCGAATCTTACCGTTTTTTTACTCATCCAAGTCTATCAAGTGACTGTTTGCGGCACCAATGAATACGGCGACAGTGTTTTTTACTTTAAGACTTGCAGATACACCAACGGGTAAAAGGATGCGATGCTGACGCTCTAAAATGCTGGTTAAATGAGCAACCTGAGCTTCATTCATCCTTAACGTTGCGAGAAAGTCGGCTTTAAGCAACTCGTCGTTTGAAAGACAAGCTGCTTTTTCTACCGGCAATTGAGCCAGTGCCGAACGTACATCCTCAAGAGTTAGCGTTTTCATCAATATACTGATTAATGGCGTCTAACAAAGCCCCGACTGTGTTATCGTGGGCAACCTTGAAGATTTCGGATGGAAAACTCAAGTTGTAACTCCGTTGCAACTCAATCGCAACGTTATAAACTCTAATATTCCCCATCTTTAAATCATTCAACCAGTCGCATTTGAGCAACTGATCATCACTGAGATTGCGTACTTGCACATCTCCTCTGCTAACGTGCAAAATAGCACGCCGCATTTCTTTAACAGAAATTTTTTCCATATATATTTAAATAATTGGTGAATATGCTTAAGAGTAGCATATTTTCATGTTTTGTCAAGTATGATAAATAAAAAAATAAAAAACCTCCGACATTGATCAGAGGTTAAGGAGGTTATAGTCTTCTGGTAGTCCCGAGCAGAGTTGAACTGCTGACCCATCCATGTGAAGGATATGTGATAACCGTTTCACCACGGAACTGGACTTTCAAATGGTAGTCCCGAGCAGAGTTGAACTGCTGACTCATCCATGTCAAGGATACGTGATAACCGTTTCACCACGGAACTGTTTGAGATTCGTATAAACCGAAAACAAATCAATGTCAAAGAAAATTTTAAGGCAAACGCATTTTTTGCCAACAATTGTGCCAAACTATCGCGATTTTCCGGTTAGCAGAAAATTAAGATAAAATTTTTCCTTGATTTTTGGCAAAATTAAGGCTATAATGCAATCAATTCAAGAGTTATTATGTTTAAGATTATGTTTTTATATTGTGTTTTACGCATTATGTGAGGGCATTTTCTACATTTGGCTGTACCGTTATTTTACGCACGCAGTCCGATGGTCATAATAACTCATTTTCGAGGAATTAGATTCTAAATAATTATGATTATGGCAAAAAATGAAAATGCCTCTGTTCCCGCGGAGGCTTGGAAATTAGCGGGATTTTCATCGATAATTGCAGTGGCTATGATGTATGTAAGCGGCATGTCCGTTTGCATGTTTGTAGCATCACTTGCGATTATCGCAAGTCCAATTATCAGAATGGTTGATGAGCGATATGGTGTCGCTATCACCATTTTAGGCTTGATGGCAAGCCTATACGGTAATTGGATGACGGTGGTATTATATATCATCGTCAAGATGTTGTCTAACGCATGCGTCAATGTACGCACGTTGGACAGTGTTGAGGAATAACTTGACACTACATACACGTTGACGGGTCCTGTAAGGGATTTCGCCAACGT
>CADBMG010000124.1 GCA_902795745.1 uncultured Pseudomonadota bacterium | reverse complement strand
GATTATTAGTTTTCTTTGCACGATTTAATTCAAGTGCTTTTTTATTAGCAATCGGCCAAATCCAGCTTGAAACTGCCATATATGCAGCATACGCTGTCAACATACCGGCTCCGGCTCCACTAAAAATAACAACACCAGTCGCTGCCAAACCTGAAATAGTCTGCCACTTACTGGCTTTAAAACTTTCAGCAGCATTTTTGGCAAATTTCCATATCTTCGGATGTCTTTTTTCCATTTTAGCATCAAAGGCTTCGGCACCTTTTTTGACTTTATCTGCAAATGCCGAATTATAAATTTTCTTCTTAGCCTTATCTACAGCATTCCCTACATAATCCGCAAAACTATTGTATTTCATATAAGCGTTGGCTGCACCGGCCATAATTTGATCAAGATGAAGCTCAATCTCTCCATTGTTTTTTACAATTTCATCAAACGCTTCCTGAGCAGCTTTTTGTACTGATGCATTGTAGTCTGCATTATCCTGCGAACCCAATATCCGCTGTTTTCTGTTTGGGGCCTTAAACTTTGTTGCGCCGGACTCGGCCATAACTTCTGCGGTATAAACACGCTTAATTTCTTCACGGAGCCAATCATCCTTTTCAGCGGCACTTTTTTTCATTACTTCTTGCCACTCTTTATTCAGAGTACGATTGATTAAAATCTTAGTTTTTACCGTATCCCAAATGGTTGAATTCATATCATCCCAATCTTCTGACGTTGATTTAGGCTGATACAATCTTACACGGGATTTAATATCCTTAACAATATTTTTCCATTCCGGATTTGAACCTTGTTCAAAGGCCTCTAAGTCTACACCTAACTGTTCATAACTTTCTTCTGCACTAACAGATACGTCCATATCTAAATCATCATCGGTAATATCAGAACGCGCTTCATAAGCTTTAGCGTATTGTTCAGCAGCTTGCTCTAATTCCGGCTCAGAATTACCGGTAGACATTGCATGTATCGGATACTCCTTAGCTGCCTTATATATCGACCCATTCACGTCTATCTTGTCATCAGCATCTTTAACCGTATACTTCTTAAGTGCAACAGAATCCGGCTTATTTGCCAATAAATAATTGACAGCTGCTTCATACATATCATCGTGATAAATAAAGCCATAACGCACAATCTCTTCCGCTTGTGCTACATTTTCAATCTTTGTAATCGGTGTATACATAGTAAAAACTCCTATCATTCATTCAATTCTGTGCCGACTATACACCATTTTAAAACGGATTGCAAGTACTTTTGTCAAAAAAATGCAATTTTTTTTACTTTTTCTTAATTTTCTTGCCTTTTTTTAGGCAAAAAACACTTATTTATATATAGATTTTATCGACACATAGATAAAAAATTGCCAAACCTTGTCCAATTTTCTACAAATAACGAATCGAATTATAATGAATGAATGTCATTCTGAGGAGCGTAGTATGTTAAGAATCTCCGCACAAAGTGCGGTAATATCGGACTGGCGTCCGAAGATGCTCACGCGAACAAGTTCGCTCAACATGACAGGAGGCAATGTCATTCTGAGGAGCAAAAGGACAAACCCCTCCATCAATGTAAGAAGTACCCTACAAAGCAAAAGCAAACAGCAGACTTATTATACGAACTTAACGTCTTTTAACGAGAGCGGCTTTGCGCAGCAACCCTTCATACTGATACGCAATCAAACGCGATTGAACTTGCCCGATAAAATCCATGGTTACCTGTACCACGATGAGCAAAGTCGTACCACCCAAAACAAACGGAACTCCGACTTTACTGATTAAAACTTCCGGCACAATACACAAACATACCAAATATATTGAAGCGATAACCGTTAAACGAGTAATAACATAGTCCAGATAATCCGCCGTTGTTTTTCCCGGACGAATACCGGCAATAAAACCACCGTGCTTCTTCAAGTTATCTGCGGTTTCCTGCGGATTAAACACAACACCCGTATAGAAAAACGTAAAGAATAAAATCAAGAAAGCATACAAAGCCAAATATAATGGTTGCCCGTGTCCTAAAAGCTGGCTCAAAGTCTGTACCCAACCCGGTCCCTGTTCAGCCGACAAATTGGCAATGGTAATCGGCAATAAAAGCAATGAACTGGCAAAAATCGGCGGAATAACACCCGTCGGGTTAATTTTGAGCGGCAAGTGTGAACTGTCTGCTGCCGTCATCCGCATTCCCATCTGACGCTTCGGATATTGAATAATGATGCGGCGTTGAGCACGTTCAACAAACACAATCACATAAATCAAAGCCAAAGCCATAACCAGTAACGCAATAATGGTGACGATTGACATTTGACCGGCGCGACCTAACTCAAATGTTTGTGCCAAAGCATTCGGAATATTGGCGATAATACCTACCGTAATGATTAGTGAAGAACCGTTACCAACCCCGCGTTGGGTAATCTGATCTCCAAGCCATACAATAAACATTGTACCGCCTACCAAAGAAACAATGGTCGAAAACTTAAATACGAAGCTGTTAATCATTACTGCCGAAGCACCATTAGAACCGGAAACACTCTCCAATCCAACGGCAATACCATAACCTTGAATAATAGTAATCAATACCGTCAACATTTTCGTATAGTGAGTAATTTTGCGATATCCGGCCTCGCCTTCTTTTTTGAGAGCCATAAGCGAAGGAACAACCGACTGTCCGAGTTGAATGATAATCGACGCGGAAATATACGGCATAATGTTCAAGGCAAAAATTGTCATACGTTCCAATGCACCGCCGGAAAACATATTAAACATACCCAAAATACCGCCGGCATTGCGGTTGAACATCTCAGAAAGCACTCCGGCATTAATCCCCGGTAACGGAATATATGTGCCCAAACGGAACACAATCAGTGCCATAATGGTAAACCACAGTCTTTTCTTTAATTCTTCTGCTTTACTAAATGCCGACATATCAATATTTGCGGCCATTTTTTCTGCCATTGAAACCATGTTTCATTTCCTCTAAAACTATATTTAAAACAAACCAAAAGGCTATCTATTGCCCATTTAGGATAATCTAATACACAAAAACAAAAACAGATGCAACAAAAATATGCTTATCCACACAAAAAACATCCTGTTTCTATGCCGCAAAAGAACAGCACTCTTTCATATTTTTTTTCTTCCAAACTCAAAAATTATCAAATTGTTTACAATTCTTTGCTAGACTGTCAGGCAAAAGGATGAATGAATTGGATAACAAATAATGAGCCGACGGCTAAAATATATATCACGCATCAAAGATGATTTTGATACCGTTATCTGCGGATTTAACGGCGTTATCTCATACGATTTGCGCATTCAACCCGAAGCTGTTGATACATTGATAAAAATGTATCAAAACGACAAAAGAATCATGTTGGCATCAAACATCGGTTGGAGAGTAAATGATTTATTTGCTTTTCTGAAATCCAACGGCGTCCCGATGCAAATTTTTGATGCAATGATTACCGCCGGCGAGATGTCTCATTTTCATTTCAGACAAAACGAAGATTTAGGTAAAAAGTATTATTTTCTGGGCAATTACCAACCTCAGACAACTAAGGAAACCGATTATATTGAGGTTAAAAATATAGCCGAAGCAGATTTTATGCTGGCAGAAACGGATGTTGAAGGAATAAACCTCAATGATTATACATCACTACTTGAACAAGCATTGCATTATCATAAGCCACTGATTTGTGTAGGCAACGATACAATGCTTGCCACGACACAGGGGGTTCATGATTGTGTAGGTGCTTTGGCCGAACAATATGCCATGATGGGTGGAAAACTTATTTCTTTCGGCAAGCCAGATGTGCGTATCGCGGCATATTTGTGCGAAAATATACCAAATTTTGAACGCTCCCGCTGCCTGATTATCGGAGATTGCATGGCAACAGACATGCGTATGGGTAACACTTTTAAGGCACAAACATTATTCTTGACGGGTGGCGTACACCAAATGAGCGACCCATCACCCCAACAAATAGATGCTTTATCGGCAGAATACGGACTTGGCGTAGATTATTATGCGGAGACTTTGCAATGGTAAAAAATCAACTCAAAAATCTTATGTTGTGGGTTATTGCCGTCGTTGTCCTGTTGCAAACAGCGCAATGCCATATTACAAAAAGCATTTGGGCGGAAAACAAACACTTCATTGCCGATAAAAAAATTAACCAAAAGGCGGTCTTAAATGCCGAAGAGATAGATGAGTTTATTCAATTATGGCCACAATTCAAAGAACTTAAATTGCAAGCTCCGACAGCAAAATCTCTCTTAATTGAGAAGGAACATCAAAGTGTTGATTGGAAAACAAAAATCTGGTTTATTTACCATAAATTGGATATTGAACGCTTTATGTATGTACGCCAGCGTTTGGAAGATTTAATCAAGCAAATTGAAATTAAACGCAGTGCCGAAGCAGTGGTTAAACAAATGATGATACGAAAAGACGAACTTTCTCGCGATATGGCTGAGCAACACCGTCGCCGCGCCGATGCCATTATCCTTGATGCTGAGGAAGTAAAAATTATTGAAGAACGAGCAGAAACGCTGAAACAATTATTCAGATTGTATCCGTAGATTATAATAAACAGTCATACAAAGCTGTTTTTACGGTGCGGTATTTTTTATTCTATTATTAATAAAATTATAACTTTATGATTTTATCTTAGTAATAATTGATGTGATAGGGGAATATATGAAAACAAAAGAAATTATCAATACTGTCATCAATGCTGACAGTATTGTGACAATGAATGAAATGGAAGAAAACTCGGTGGATGTAATATTTGCGGATCCGCCGTATAATATGCAACTGGGCGATATGTTAATGCGTCCGGATAATACCGTTGTTAACGGTGTTAACGAAGAATGGGACAGTTTTGAAAGTTTGGCTGCATACGATGAATATACCAAACAGTGGCTAACTGCCGCCCGTCGTGTTTTAAAAGAAGACGGCAGCATTTGGGTCATAGGTTCGTACCACAATATTTTCCGCGTCGGCTATATTTTGCAAAACTTAGGATTCTGGATTTTAAACGATGTAATATGGAACAAAACCAACCCAATGCCTAATTTTAAAGGCACACGCTTTACCAATGCACATGAAACGTTGATTTGGGCAGTAAAAAATCCCAAAGCTAAATATACCTTCAACTATGAAGCAATGAAAGCATTGAATGATGATACCCAAATGCGCAGCACTTGGGAAATACCTATTTGTACAGGTAAAGAGCGTTTGAAAAATGCCGCCGGTGAAAAACTGCACCCGACACAAAAACCGGAAGCCTTGCTATATCGCATTTTATTGGCATCATCAAAACCAGGCGACGTAGTTTTAGACCCGTTCTTCGGCACAGGTACAACAGGTGCGGTTGCTAAAAAAATGGGACGCAATTATATAGGCATTGAACGTGATAAAAATTACGTTGACGGAGCCGTTGAACGCCTTAAAAATGTGGAGCAAATACCTGACTGCGCTATGGAATATACCGTTAAGAAAAAAGTTCAACGCATCCCTTTCGGTACTATTTTGGAACGCGGAATGCTCAAACCGGGAGATATTCTAAGCGATGCGAGCGGTAAACATTTTGCCACCATTCGTTCAGACGGTTCGGTTAAAGGGGAAAATATTGAAGGTTCGATTCATCAGGTAGGAGCGGCGGCCCAAAATGCCGCTGCTTGCAACGGCTGGGAATATTGGCACTATCAGGACAAGAAAAAAGGCTTGGTCTGCATTGATGAATTGCGCGAACAAATACGCGCTGAAATGTATGGAGCAGAATAACCGTGAAAGAAAAAATGCTGCATTACGAGAAAAAGTCAACGGAAGTAAATAAAAACAACTCTTCCGCACCGACCGGCGGTTACTATGCAGCAATTGATTTAGGGACAAACTCTTGCCGTTTGGTTATTGCCGAACCAACTCCGAGTGCCTTTCACGTGGTAGAAACTTTTTCTCGCATTACGCGCTTGGGAGAAGACATTATTCATGGCAATATGTTAGCAAAACCGGCAATCAGACGCACAATTTCAGCTTTAAAAGTTTGCAGTGCCATCATTGACGCATACAGTCCGATTATCAGAATGCGCTTTGTGGCCACAGCAGCTTGCCGCCGCGCTTTAAATTGTGCCGAGTTTGAAAAATCGGTCGAAAAAAGTACCGGATTAAAAATGGAAGTTATTTCTTCAAAAGAAGAAGCCCGACTTGCGGTTGTCGGTTGTATGCCTCTT
>CADBMG010000123.1 GCA_902795745.1 uncultured Pseudomonadota bacterium | reverse complement strand
TTGACTATCTTTCTAAGAATGCGTAAGTCGTAAGGCTTTATTAAATTAAACTCGCTTAGTTAATAACAGCGAGTTTTTTTAGTAACAGGAAATAAGGGTATACAAATGAAAAGAGTTGTTGTAACCGGACTGGGTGTTATTTCGCCGCATGGGCGAGGTGTTGAACACAATTGGCAGTGTTTGATGGAAGGTAAGTCCGCAATTAAGCGTATTGAAAACATTGATTTGAAGGATATTCCGGTGCAAATTGCCGGTCAAGTACCATGGGGTGAGGGGGAATTTGACTTTAATCCCGATTCTGTGATGCCTCCGAAAGATCAGAAAAAGGCAGATAAATTTATTCTTTACGGAATTGCTGCGGCTAATGATGCCTTAAAAGATGCGGGTTATGAGCCGAAAGAATTAAGCGAAGAAGAACAATGTCGTGCCGGTGTGATGATGGGATCAGGTATTGGTGGCTTGAATAATATTTATGAAAACTCAATATCATTTAATGAAGTAGGTATTAAGCGTATTTCACCGTTTTTTATTCCGTCATGCTTAATTAATTTGATTTCGGGAACAGTTTCTATTGAGCATAGTTTGCGAGGTCCGAATCATTCTTGTGTTACAGCTTGTTCAACCGGTACGCACGCTATTGGTGATGCCACCAGAATTATTGCCATGGGCGATGCTGATGTTATGGTTGCCGGAGGTGCAGAGGCGGCAGTCAATGTTTTGGGATTAGCCGGATTTGCACGTATGCATGCCATCACCGCTGAGTTTAATGATGAGCCTGAAAAGGCTTCTCGTCCGTGGGATAAAAAACGTAGTGGTTTTGTTATGGGCGAAGGTGCAGGAGCTGTAGTTTTGGAAGAATTGGAACACGCTAAAGCACGAGGAGCTCGTATTTATGCAGAGGTTGTGGGTTACGGTATGAGTGGCGATGCACATCACATGACTGCGCCGTGTCCGGATGGAGACGGGGCTTATCGAGCGATGAAAATGGCAACAGACCACGCAAAGGAACATGGTGTCAATATTGAAGATATTAACTATGTCAATGCCCATGGAACATCTACTCCTTTGGGCGATGTCGGAGAAGCTCAGGCTGTACGTCGCTTGTTCGGTGATAAGCTGAGTGCAACGTCGATGTCGTCGACAAAGTCGTCAATCGGTCACCTTTTGGGCGCGGCCGGTGCGGTTGAAGCTGTTTATACGGTTAAGGCACTTGTAGAGCAGATTTGCCCACCGACGCTAAATTTGGAAGATCCTGATGACGCAGTACAGGATATAGATTTGGTACCTCTCAAACCGAAGAAAAAGAGCATTAAGGCAGCGATGTCAAATTCGTTTGGTTTCGGCGGGACAAACTCTTCACTTATTTTCAAAAAGTACGAAGAGTAGACGAGGTAAAAATGATAAAAAAACTGTTGCTTTTGTTGATTATATGCGGCGGAGCGGCAGTTTTTTTGTTTTATTATGTTCAAAAAATCATACACACACCGCTACAACTTGAAAATGAAGTTATTTTTCAAATACCGACCGGTTCATCACTTGAAAAAGTAGCGACCATATTGGAAGAAAATAAGCTGATAGAAAATCGCTATTACTTTATTGCGCTCGCCAAATTTACTCGTCTTTATCCCCAAATTAAAGCCGGTGAATATATGATAAGCGGTAATGTTTCTTTGCAAAATGTGGTCGATTTATTGGCAAGCGGTAAGTTACATTGGCGAAAAATTACATTTGCTGAAGGATTAACATCTCGTGAAATAAGTGAATTATTGTACGATAATGAATTGTTGGATGGAGATTTTACCCCGTTTAAGGAAGGCGATTTTTTGCCGGAAACATATATTTTTTCGCGTGGAGAAAAGCGACAAAAAATTGTGAATCAAGGTAAAGATGCTTTGCAAAAAGTATTGCAGAAAGCATGGAACGAACGCGATACTGATTTACCGTTGAAAAATAAGGAAGAAATGCTGATTTTAGCATCTATTGTTGAAAAGGAAACCGGTATTACCGGTGAACGTCCGCAAGTCGCTTCGGTATTTATCAATCGTTTACGTAAAGGAATGCTTTTGCAAACTGATCCAACAGTAATTTATGCCATTACGCACGGAAAATATGACTTAAATCGTCCCTTAATGCGCAAAGATTTGGAAATTGATGACCAATATAATACATACAAATATGCAGGTTTGCCCCCAACACCTATTTGTAATCCCGGAGCGGCATCAATTATGGCGGTGGCGCACCCCGATAAAACGCCATATCTTTATTTTGTTGCTTCCGGTAATGGCGGACATAATTTTGCACGTAGCTTAAGTGAACATAATGCCAATGTGAATAAGTGGCGACGATTGAACAAATAATATATTGAAATTTTTTGTCATATTTTTTAAAAAATATAGGAATAAAATAAATACTGATTTACCGTAATATTCAAGTAAATACAATTGGTTAATATTAAAAATTGTCATTTTCAAAATAATATTGACAAATTACAATAAATAATGCATAATACAAACTATATCAATGTTGTTTTCCGTTATCTTATTTATATTTTCGATGTAATTGCACATCTGCATTTTTACATCTTTTTTTGTCATTTTTACTACTCCGTTAATTTAAGCTCCTTATTTTCATTTTTCGTTTCTTATAATTTGTATTATAGGAAATTAAACAATTAGGAGAAAGAAAAATGAACCCAGCTAAATATTTAAGAGAAAAATTGAGCTTAAAGAAAGTAATTCCGTCAGCTATGTTATTGATGGGAGTAGGGCATGCCGGAGCGCAGGAGCTGAAAACCCATTACGGTGTGACAGATATTGTCGGTTGTACAGTAGATAAGGACGGAAAACTTGGTTTTTGGAATGATGCAATTTTAAGTGCCGGAGCTAATTTTCAGGCAGAGAATGGAGCATTTGGCGGAATTGAGGGGATGGTTTTGGTAATGACCGATAAAACGGGAAAAACAACTCCTTCACTTTCGCAATTTATGGCAAAATTAGGTGCAGAAACAAAAGGTTGGAAGTTTACAATGCAGTTCGGTAGGCAAAATGCCGGAGGAGATATTGTGTTTAATAAATCCGGCGATATTTACAGCGATGAGCGTAATTATGAATATTTGCTTCCGGGCGAAAGAGCTACGATTGTTGCCGAAAAAGACGGTTTTGCTTTTGAAGTTGGTGTTATGTCTATGGTAAACGACAATACATTCTGCATAATTCCTGATAAAAATGCCAATGCTTTTGCTCAGGCATCTATTAAAGCGATGCAGGCCTTCGGAATGAAACTGAGTTTCAGTACCTCGTTGGAAGCAGGGAAAAATAAAACGCAAGTTGTCAGTAAAGCAACTGTCGAAAATGACAAGGGCACAGGTGTCAAAGCTATGGCAATTTGGGATAAAAATGAGGGATTAAAAATGACAGCAGGAGCATTTACCACAGTTAAAGATCATCTGCTAATGTTAGATGCCTCTTATAACAATAACACAAAGCAAGGAATGTTCGGTGTTGCCTATGAATTAAATGATGCGGTTCAGCTTTTGGGTATTGTCAATTACGGAGAGCAAAGCAAAAATGTTGAAATTGGTATATCAAAAAGGATTGGTTGGCATAAAAACAAAACTACCAATTTAAAAGAACAGAAAAGAAAGAACAGATTGGCAAGTTTGGGCCGCTAAACATAGAACAGTTTAAACAAATTATTAATTAAAATTATTACAATTATGAATAAATTATTATCAATTAACATCGAGGGCGTAGTTTTCTTGCTTTTTATAATTGCGCTGGCAGTAAGAATGTGCATAAAAGGTTTGGATGACCTGAATTTGGACATTTGGGCAGTAGGGACAACATGTGCCATTACATACCTTTGCCTGCATGGTAAAATTGCTAGAAAGTGGACAATTACAGCAACCATCGTCTCATTGGCAATTGTATTTTTTGTTGGTCTGACGATAAGTGAAAATCATGAAATTAAACCAAGCTTTTTGTTCGGTGGATTTATAATGACTGCTGCTTATGGTGCGGTATTGACTGCTTGCGGCTTCGGTCTATGGTTTGTTTGGATATTTTTGTTTAATATATACAAGGGTATCCGAAGCATAATAAAAAGACATCGTTGAGTAAAATCAGCGATGCCTTTTTTATGAGATTAAGCTTGTTAATTGCAAACTCCGCGCGTAGAAGTTATTTCAACCATATATATCAAAGTTGTTTTATCTTGGGCTTTTACCGGCACAATCCATTGCCGGGTTGCGCCGTTTTTCTCTGAACTTTTGATATTTTCTTCAATGATTTTATATTCATTGCTAAAATGCTGGGTTAAAATAATGTCGTTATTTTCTGCTTCGGCATTATTAACTGTTGCTTCAATTTCATAAGTTCTTTTTTCTTTAATGTCATAACATTTGCCTTTTGGTTGTCGGCTTAGTTCTTTGGTGGATATTCTTTTACTTTTTCCGCTGACGGAAATATTGAAGGCATCACCTAAATTGAGCCTTAATGTATCTTCTTTGGCGGTATTAGCTATATGTGACGAGCCGATGAATTGTAAATTATTGTTCTTATCGTTTTCGTAAAAACGGATAATCCCCGTCGGCAGAGAAATGCCCAAATTGGCATCAGTTGTGTTTTTTATAACATAGGTTATGGCAGGATGCAACTTTTCGAATTCTTCACCGTTGCCGTTGTAATCATTGTTGCCGAAATAGAGAGGTATTTGCAGGTTGAACTCTTTTTTATAAGTTACATCGTGCTTTTCAATCAGTGCGATTTGCTTTGTTTGATGATTGGCGATTGATGCCGTCGTCGGTAAAGTGTACAATTCATAACTGCTAATGCTTTCCGGTTCAATCGATTCAACGGCATCTGCCGAATTAAAAGATTGAGCTCTCATCATCATGATTCCTTTTGCCATGCGAGGCATAGCACTGCGCACCACATTAACATCTCCGGCAATCAACTGAATTTTGGCATTTTCATAATCAATGCCGGATTCGTTATTTATGGTTACCCAACCGGTTAAATTGAGTTTGTCACGGCTGTTGACGTTAGCCACATAATCTGTTTTCCAACTTAAGCCATCGGTTAAATATGCTAAGCGCAGATTTTTATCTCCACCGCCGTTGACATCTAATTTGGCGGTTAAGGTCGGCTTGTTACTCATACCTGCAGGGACATCATCAAAAACGACTCTTCCGGAAAAATTGGTATCGATGCCGTAATCAAACTGCAAAACAGGTCTGCCATCAGCCGTACCGATTAATATGGCACGCTCAAAAATATTGTCGCCGTTTTTCGGATTTTCGCGTACGGTGTTAACTTTATTACCAATGTTTTGTTCAATAAAATTAGCATACGAGAGCAAATTGTAGTTGTAATTTTGTTCAATTACTTTAATGCCATTACCGTAAATAATTGCCGTTTCCGGTTGAATGCGTTGAGCCACACCATCGAATATAACGTCATTTAATCCCGAGCGCAATTCAGCCTGCCTGACATCTTTTACCAGTGCCAGATTTTGATTATAAATGCTTAAACTTAAATTACTATTATCTCCGCTTATTATAACAGGCTCAGATTGTACCTGAAAAGGAAAATTTACGATAATCGTCGATAAACCGAGCAAAAATAAATATTTACGCATGAAAACCTCCTAAATTAGATGCAAATATTTGAGAATAATATATATAGCCAAACCTTGTAAAAACAGCATCAGCCAGAACATTATCTGATAACTGCGCTTTTTATTTTTATGATGAAAGAATTTCTGTGCAACAAAAGCTCCAATCCACCCGCCTAGAAATTCCAATGCGTGTAAATGTGATTCCGGAATACGCCATTCTCCGGTGCGTGCTGCTTTTTTATCTGCTCCGTATGCCCCAAAAGCGGCAATATTAATGCACACTAAATGGTAAACGATAAAAATCAGAAAAGCTTTGTGCGAAAAGGCAATAACTCGGAAAAAATAACTTTCAGTTATGTAGGCAGTAAGCATCATCAAGGCAAAATAAAAAATAAAGAAACGGTTACGTTGCAACGGGGGAACCAATATCAAAAACGGACATATTAAAACCAGAAACGTTATTAACATTTGTATTTTTTCTCCTACTCTCGGCAGGTTAGCAATTTTTTATACAATATTCAATAAATATTAATCTATTTTTAAGAGAAAGTGTGCAAAAAATAAGCATATAGATCTATAAGGAGTTTCTAAATGAAAAAAATTGCAATTTTAGGAGCGACGGCTCTTTTATTCGGTTGTCAAACTTCACGAAATGTTGAACCTGCCGACAATATGACTGTCCTTGAAAATTATCCTGCTGCCGAAGTTACAGGTGTGCCGTGTTCGTATTCATGTATGCCTGATAATCCGTGCGTTCAGGCTCCGGAACCGATGGTATTGAAACCGCGAGTACGCGAAACCCTCGGCTATCCGCGCAAACGCCCGTGTTGTGATGATGCCCCTATGTTCGGTGAGCCTCTGACATACATTCCGGATGCACCGGAGATTTATGTCATTTCCGCCAACCGCACGGTTAATTCTATGCTAAAAGAAGCCGCAGCATTTTATGAACAAGTCGGTACTATGAAAGTTTATATTAATGATACGGATATTAAGTCCAGCGATTTACCCGGTGGGATAGAACAGGGGACAAAAACTTTGAATAAACGCTTTTCAGGTATCAGCAATGTGATTGTTACAAAAACATTAAAAGATGCCGATTATGTAATAGACAGCAGTGTCGATTGGTATGATACGGCAACCAAAGTCGTTCCGGCAATTAAATACGATATGTTTCTTAAAGATAAAAGCGGTCGTTTAATCGGCGAATGGAGTGAAATTATTCATCAAGCCGAAGGGGATAGAAGTTGGTGGTAAAACCTTATATTGCAGGTATAGGATTGGCTTTGCTGACACTAAGCCGAGCCGCTTTGGCATCAGAAGGGTACATAACGCAAGAAGTAAACGGTGATGCTTGTGATGAGCGACAAACCGGAGATGATGCCAGAACCGCGGAAAATAGAGCTTTGGATAAAGCCGGTTTGGCGGCTATTAAAACTTCCGGATTAGTTCAAAAAAGGTATCCGTTTCTTGCCGATTCGGCACTGAATATGGTAAGTTATCGTCTTATTGATGAATATCTCTACGATGTAAAGCATCACCTGACATTAGATGATGAAACGAGAGTTTGTGTTTCAATGCAGGCGACACTGGAAATCGAACCGGAAGATTTGGAAGAATTGGTTCAGGAGTATAAATTCGGTAATGAGCCGACAGTTGCGCAAATTGAAAAAGTTGCTAAACAAGTGCAAAGTGAAACTCAGTTTAAACCGAAAAATATTAATGAAAAAAAGTTGATATATATAGAACCTTTGCATTTTTGGAGCGGTACAAAAACAGATATTTACAATGATGTATTGCGTCCGGAGTTTGCTGGAAGCGAATATTTTTATGTTACGACAGATAAGTCAATGGCGGATTATGTGATTAAGCCTACGGTTGAAAAAGCAGCAGTAGATATGGTTGATAACAAAAATAATAAAATGCAGATTTCCGTAAAAATAGCGGTAGTTGCGCCGAATGAAAATGATTTTCAGGAAATAGACGAACGGCAGAGTCATTTTATATTGTTTGCCGCCGATAAAGATGAGCAGGAATTGGCGGATAGTTTAATTCGTAAGTTGCTTAAAAGCACCGCCTCGGCAATTAACAATAAGCTTGATAACAACATTTCTCAAAAATTGGAAGAAAGCCGTCTTTACGGTAAATAATTTATAAAAAATTTTCGATTTCACGCCGTACAATTTTAAGTAATTTGGCATTGGAGTGTCCATATCCGGAAGCAATTACCAGTTTTGAAAGCGGCAAAGCCTGATGCAAATCCCATGCCTGCTTAACCGGACAACAAAAATCCATACGATTATGTACAATCAAAGTAGGAATGTGCTTAATTTTATCGGCTTGTGTAATTATCTGATTTTCTTTTATAAAATATTTATTTTGTTCATAATAAAAGGCAATACGTGTTGCCCTAAGGTCTTCTTCATTGACTTCCGTTATTTCATTAAAATGAGGGTTTAACTGCCCAAGCATATATTCGTAACTGCCAAGATAAGTAAGTGCTTTGGCATTTTGATCGAGGTCTTTGGCAAATAAAAGATGGCGATAAGCAGGATAAATATCTTTTCTGCGTACTTTTTTTCGCATTTCATTCCACAAATCAGGATAAAATCTTTCGCTTTCGCGATTTACCCATTGCATGTCATATTCTCTTGCTAAAAATACCGAAGAAACAATAATATTTTGCACTTTTTGCGGATACTTTTCCGCAAATAATAACGCCAAAGTCGCGCCCCATGACACTCCGTGTACGATAACTTTTTCATCAATTCCCAAATGCTGTAAAATGTCATTGGCATCATTCAGCAAGTATTGAGTAGTGTTATTGCGAAAAGCAGTGTCCGCGGTTGATTGTCCGGCACCTCGTTGGTCAAATTGAATGAAGCGATATTTACTTTTATCAAATAATTTGGCATATTTCGGGCGCGAAGAACCTCCCGGTCCACCATGAAATGACAATACGGGAATACCGTTTTTATTACCGAATTGCCGATAATATATTTTATGTCCGTCATTTGTTGTCATATAACCTTCATTAAAAGGTTGGGGAGTAAATTTGAATAAATTCCATAACATCGAGAATGTTCCTACTTATAACCAATGATTAAATAGTACTTGCATAATCCTTAAAATATCGTATATTCAAAGTATGATGAAACGTTTAATTTTATACATTTTACCGATTTTAGGTATCATTCTTACGGCAGAGGGGCGCACGTCATTGGAACCTCGTTATAACAGTCGGCCGATTAACATATTTGTACCGCATTATAAAGCAAAGCTGGGCTCGGATAGAACTTTTATGCCGGATCAGTATTCTTGCACCATTCGTCGAAAACTGAAATATTGCTTTGATAGTAAGGGTAGGGCTCTTACCGGTAAAATTGTGCAAAGCGATGGTAAAACACTGATGTATGCAGATTATATCAACGGTTACCAGAATGGTGAAACCGCTATTTATTCCACTGACGGCACATTATTAGAAAAAATATGGTATAAAAAGGGCTTGCCGGACGGTGAGGCAATAGAATATTATCTTAACGGCAATATCTGGCTGATTAAGCATTATAAAGACGGTAAATTAAACGGTCGCGTCGAAGAATATGACATCAACGGTGTCAGAGTTGGTAAAATGACTTATAAAAACGGTTGGTTCAAAGACGGCTATTGCGCCAATGAAAGAAGCGGATTAACTATGAATGACCGCTACAAAAATGCCAAATTTAATCAAATGATTCCATGCCAGCAAGTGGAAAATGACGAATTGATGTAGAGCTAAGTATTGGCGATTTCGTAATTTTGTTATTATATGGCCAAAAAGTACGATTTTACAAATGATTGATTGTGCGGTATTATAATACCTCATAAATAAAATATTGAAAAAATAGCATTTTTTGTGTTGACATAGCAAAATATTCGTGTATATTAGCACCGAATTGTAACAATTTTAACAAGAAAGAGATATATAATGATTTCTACACATACAACAAAGCCTGCTGATATCGAAAGAAAATGGTATGTTGTCGATGCCAGCGGCGTTATTTT
>CADBMG010000122.1 GCA_902795745.1 uncultured Pseudomonadota bacterium | reverse complement strand
TATTAAAGATGATGTTCAAGATGTGGAAAAAATTAAAAATATTGATAAAAAAATTAAAGAACTTACAAAACTGATGCGTGAGGCTGCTCAAAATTTGGAATTCGAACAAGCTATGGTTTATCGCGACCAGCTCAAAGAATTGCAGACATTAGCTTTAAAAAACACTTAATTTTATCGTGTGTTTGCGGCACAGAAACGGATTCTTTTTTATTGGTCTATTTTACAAGTTAATTGTAACTAAGACTGTTTTTGCCTACGATAAGAATGGGCTTTGTAACAACCTAAAATTTGATATTCCTCAGAAAAGAATTTTAACTCAGCCAGCGCATATTGCAACGCCTTCGATTCGATATGCCGCTCAACTTCAATATAAAATCGTGCAGAAAAAAACTTTCCGTTCAGAAGATAACTCTCTAATTTAGAAATATTAATCCCGTTAGTGGCAAAACCGCCCAACACTTTATACAACGCCGCCGGAATGTGTCTGGTAGTAAACACGATTGATGTAATAAAATCACCACCATCATCAATTGGCGTAACCATCTCTTTTTGCATAATAAGAAAACGCGTTGTATTGTTGCAAGTATTTTCAATGTTAGAAGCCAATATTTCCATATCATAAATCTGCGCCGCTAATTTCGAAGCTATCGCCGCTTTGGTTGCATCTTGCTCCAACACTATTTTCTCACAAGATTTAGCCGTATCTATGCGTGAAATAGCCTTAATATTGTGTTTTTTCAAAAACTCTGAACACTGAGCCAAAGCTTGAGGATGAGAAGCGGCACTGACAATATTTTCCAATCTTGCTCCTTTTATAGCCAACAATTGGTGTTCTATGCGCAAAAAATGCTCGCCGGTAATATGCAATCCGGCTTCAGGTAACAAAAAATGCACATCTGTAACACGTCCGGCATTGGAATTTTCCACCGGAATAACTGCCTTATCAACAGTCCCGTTATTAACCAACTCCATCGCAATTTCAAAAGTATCACAAGCAATATATTCTTGGTTAGGAAACAATTCTTGGCAAGCTATGTGAGAATATGCACCAGGAACTCCTTGATATGCAATTTTAAGCATTTTCATCTCCATTTTGCGAAAAACTATTTATTAAACGAATAACCACGCAAAAGCTCGGCAACGGTCATTGCCTTCTTACCCTGGCGCTGCAATACTCGCAACTCCAAAGTTCCGTTATTGCACCCTACATATAAACGGTTGACATCCTGCTTGAACATTCCTATCGGCAAATGCTTATCCGCAACAATACACGTTTCCATAACTTTAAACCGCTCACCGTTATGCTCAAAATACATTGCCGGAAACGGACTGAATGCTCTTATTTTGTTATGTAAAACTTCCACATCGCTACTCCAATTAATCAAGCATTCTGCTTTATCAATTTTTTCTGCATAGCAAGCTAATTTGTCATCTTGTACTTCTGGTTTATATTTATCCGGATTAGCCAATACTTCGGAAATTAAATCTGCACCGACTAAAGATAATGCATCATGCAGTTGCTCACCATTCATTGTCGGCGTAATCGGCACAATACCCGCATGCAACATATCTCCGGTATCCAAACCTTCGGCAATCTGCATAATCGTAACACCGCTTTCAGAATCTCCGGCTTCTATGGCACGCTGAATAGGAGCAGCCCCACGCCACCGCGGTAACAATGATGCATGAATATTCAAACATCCTAACGGATAAGCATCTAAAATCGGCTTCGGCAAAATCAGACCATAAGCAGCCACAACAGCAACATCTGCTTGCAAATCGGCAAATTTTTGTTGTTCTACCGCGTCACGCAACATTTTAGGAGTACGAACTTCAATTCCCGCTTTTTCCGCCGCTATATGCACCGGTGTTTTGCTCAATTTATTACCACGTCCTGCCATTTTTGGCTCACGGGTATATACACACACCACATCATGCTCTTTTATTAGGCGTTGAAGCGCCGGAACAGCAAAATCCGGCGTTCCCATAAAAACTACTCTCATTCTTCATCAAGTCCCATGCGATGAGTATTAACTTCTACTTTATACTTTGAAGCAAAATCTTTTAATAAAGCATCGGCCATTTCGCGACTTTGCTCTGCATGAAGAGCCTGATATAAAAAGTTCTTATCTTCTTGCGTTAATGAAGCACTATTGTCATAAATATTAGTTGTTACGACAACTAAGTAGTCATCACCTTGCTGTATGGAAACAGCCTCACCTACCGGCAAAGAAAACAGCTTCATCATTTCAACCGAGGATAAATCGGCAATATTCTCACTGCGGCTGATAGGCATTGACTTCATCACACGCAATCCATAACGAGCGGCAACCACATTAAAGGCATCTCCCTGTTCTAAATCCTGCGCAACATTATCAGCCTTCTCCTGTGTCAGAGAATTAAGCTCTGTATCTTTCCAAATTTGGTACAAACGAGATGTAGCATCTTCACGCGGCAATTGGTGTGTCGGAATAATTTCCTCAACTCTAATAACAATGATTCCGTTATCATCCTCCACTGCCTGCGCTACTTCTCCCTCATTATAGGTAAACGCTGAATCCACTGCATCTTTGTTGTCTTTCAAAATCTGCGCAACTTGGGCATCACCGGTTTCTGATGAACCATCTTCTGCTAAATTTTTAACCGAAATCAATGCAACTTTATAATCTTGTGCTATTTGCTCCAAAGTTGCACCTGCCCCAAGTTTATCCTCAATATTAGCAACTTGTTCATAACTTCCGTCATACAACTTGTCTTGGCGAATTTCTTCAGTAATTTCCTTTTCTGCAACAGCCCTATCGGTTTTATTTGCAGCTTTACTGTCGACAACCTTCAAAATTTGCCAACTGTCTGCAATTTTAACCACATCCGAAACCTGTCCGTCCTTCAAATTAAATACAACTTCCGCCAGTTCATCAGCTAAATCAATACGCGCCACAAAACCAAGATCAACGTCAGCAGACGCTTGTCCGTATTTTTGTGCTACCGTCATAAAATCGACACCCTGCGCCAATTCGGACTTAGCAGATTCGGCATCAGCTTCGCTTTCAAACACCATTTGCAACACATTTTTTGTTTCCGGTTGCTCATATTCATCAATGTGCTCCTTATAATAAGCATCAATTTCTTCCGGTGTAACTTCAATATTTTTTTCAATAGCGTCCATTGAAATAAACAACACAGAAACATTGCGCTTTTCCGGAATTTCAAATTCCTCGGCAAAATCTTCATAAATACCATCAAGTTCATCTTCACTCGGTTTGGTATTTATAACAGCATCTGCTTTTGAAATTTTCACATAATTGAAAGTACGGCGCTGTCCTAATATCTTTTGCATTTGCTGCATTAAAACTTCAGGAACATTAACATAAGATACCTGTGAATCTATCAAAACCTTACGGGCAATTCCCCGTTTAATCTCAGCAATTAAATCAGCTTCCGTTTGTCCGGTACGTCCCAAAAACCATTTATAAGTTTCACGGTCAAAATTGCCGTTAGCATCTAAAAATTGAGGCATTCTGAATAATTGAGCCCGCACCAGAGAATCAGTAAAATCAACATTATTTTTAAGCATCATATTCTGCACAATTGCATCTTCCAACATAGTCTGTGCTAACGTATTGATAATCTGAGCCTTAATTTTACCATCTTCATCCAAATCCATTCCGACAGCTCGCAGTTTATTGATTTCCTTTTGTACTGCATAGCTGAACTCACTTTGAGAAACTTCTATATCATCAACTTTTATTACCGTTTTATTACGATTTGCCGAATTAATATAACCGGAAACTCCGAATAATGACATAAAACTGAGTGCGGTTACAGTCAAAATTATTTTGGTAAACCAACTCTCACGCATACTTGCAAATTTACTGATCATAATACATCCTTTTTAAAAGTTATTTTTTTGCTATTATAAAAATATAAATTGTGAATGCAATTTTTAAATTTATTTATGCAACGCAATAAAATGTGGCTAACCTGCTTTTTTTGTAGAAAATTGAATTTAAGTGTGTTAGGAATGGAGAAAATGTGTAATTTTTTTATTAGGATGTAAAAATGATACGTAAAAAATTAATTGCCGGTAACTGGAAAATGAATTGTTTACTTGAGGAAGGCACAATGTTGGCGAAATCTGTCGCCGCAAAAGTAAAAGCAAATAAATATGATTGTGATTTTTTGATTTGTCCGCCCTTCACTATTCTTGCTGCTGTTAAAAAATGTTTACGAGGAACAAAGATTGCCCTTGGAGCGCAAGATGTTCATTTTGCCGATAAAGGAGCTCATACAGGTGATATAAGTCCGTTAATGCTAACTGACTTAGGATGTTCATATGTAATTATCGGGCACTCGGAAAGACGTGTTGATCATCATGAATCAAATAAATTAATTAATCAAAAAGCTGTTGCAGCACACAATGCCGGATTAAATACGGTAATTTGCATCGGTGAAACCGGAGCCGAACGTGATGCAGGTAAAACAATAAAGGTTTGCCAAGATGAAATTTTCGGCTCTGTCCCTGATGATGCAACCGCTAAAAATACAGTTATTGCTTATGAACCGATTTGGGCAATCGGCACGGGAAAAACACCAACAGCCGACGATGTTGAAGAAGTTCATGCGGCAATTCGTGCAGCTTTAAGTAAAAAACTCGGCAAAGCAATCGCTAATAAGATGCGCATTCTTTATGGTGGTTCGGTTAAGCCGAGTAACGCAGGAGAATTACTGAAATTACCGGATGTTGACGGTGCCCTGATTGGAGGTGCCAGCTTGAAAGCTGATGACTTTGTTGCTATTGCAGAAAATGCTTTGAAATAATTGATGAAAGGAAATTAATATGGGTTCATTAGGTTCTGTTTTATTGGTATTACAACTTATTGTTGCCATTTTTTTAGTGGCGGTTATTTTAATGCAACGTTCCAATGGTGGTGCATTGAGCGGCTTGGGCGGCGACAGCGGAATCGGCGGACTGCTTAGTGCTCGCGGTAAAGGTAATGTTTTAACCAGAACAACCGCTGGTTTAGCTACTTTATTTTTCATTTTGAGTATGGCTTTATCAATTTATTACAGCCGTGTTGAAGTGCGTAAAGTTTCCATTTTAGATGGTGCGAATTCTGCTCCTGTTGCTTCGGAACAGCAATTACCGGATGCAACAGATGCTCCGAACGAACCGGTTGTTCCGATTGCGGAGTAATAACATTGCGAATTATTAACGACATAAGGCACTTAATTTCAGCTAAGTGCCTTTGTCACTTTTAAACAAGATTTTTTATAAGGAACTGAATATGTCTGAGATCAATGTAAATCCTAATTCTAAGTTTATTTTTATTACCGGAGGCGTAGTTTCTTCACTAGGTAAAGGTTTGGCATCTGCCTCTCTTGCTGCCATTTTACAAGCTCGCGGCTATAAGGTCAGATTGCGTAAACTTGATCCTTATTTGAATGTTGATCCTGGAACAATGAATCCATGCCAACATGGTGAAGTATTTGTCACCGATGACGGTACAGAAGCTGATTTGGATTTAGGACACTACGAACGCTTTTCCGGTGTTCCTGCTAAACGTACCGACAGTGTAACTACGGGAAAAATTTATCAGCGCGTTATAGAAAAAGAACGCCACGGATATTATTTAGGTTCAACAATTCAGGTTATTCCGCATGTGACTAATGAAATTAAAGAGTTCATACTCTCTGACATTCATGATGAAGATTTTGTTTTGTGCGAAATCGGAGGAACAGTCGGAGATATTGAAGGTCAGCCTTATTTGGAAACGATTCGGCAGATAGCATACGAACTTGGACGTGAACGCACCATGTTCGTTCACGTTACGCTTTTACCGTTCATTCCTACTGCCGGAGAACTAAAAACCAAACCAACACAACACTCAGTAAAAAAATTGCAAGAATACGGAATTCAACCGGATATGATTTTATGCCGCTCACAAATGGCTATTCCGGAAAATGAAAAACGTAAACTGGCACTTTTCTGCAATATTAAAGAAGAAAATGTTATAACAGCACTTGATGCACCTAGCATATATCAGGTTCCGCTTGCCTATTCTGCAGAAGGCATGGACAGACAAGTATGTAAACATTTTGGCCTACCTTATGATAAACCTACGGATTTAAGTAAGTGGGAGCATATTGTTGATATTTTGCGTCATCCGGAGGGTGAAGTACGGATAGCAGTCGTCGGCAAATATATGATGTTATTAGAGGCATATAAATCACTCCACGAAGCACTTATTCACGGAGGAATTGCCAATAAATATAAAGTAAAAATCAAGTGGATTGATTCGGAAACGCTGGAAACCCAAGATGCAGATGAAATACTCAATGATGTCAGTGCTATTTTAGTTCCTGGCGGTTTCGGTTTGCGCGGTACGCAAGGTATGATTAATGCCATTAAATATGCTCGTGAGCATAAGGTACCATTTTTGGGAATCTGTTTTGGCATGCAAATGGCTGTTATTGAAACAATGCGCAATTTATGCGGTATTAAAAACGCCAACACTACCGAATTAGATGAAAATTGCGAACCGGTTATCGGTCTTATGACCGAATGGGATAAAGACGGAGCTAAGCAGATTCGCCATAAAGACGGAGATTTAGGCGGTACAATGCGCTTAGGAGCATATGACTGTATTTTAAAGCCAAACTCCAGAACGGCCGAGATTTACGGAGCTGAAAAAATATCGGAGCGCCACCGTCATCGTTATGAGGTCAACATTAAGTACAAAGATATGCTACAAAAAGCGGGAATGAGCATTGTCGGAACTTCTCCTGATGGAGGATTACCGGAAATTGTCGAACGTCCGGACCATCCGTGGTTCATCGGTGTGCAATTCCATCCGGAATTAAAATCACGCCCATTTGCTCCGGCACCGCTCTTTGTGTCATTCGTAAAAGCGGCAATTGATAATTCTCGATTAGTATAAACAGACGCTTATCATGTTCAAACATTCCCGCCTAATTCCAAAAGTCGGGAATGTTTTTTAAAAAGCACAAAGATTCGCAATTTTTGCTTGAACTTCTGATATTTATGTTATACATTTGCGGCAAATTGAATTTTTTTAATTTTAGTTGCAGTTATTCTACATGACTGCAGCTCGGTTTTAACAAATAGCTAACAGGAGCTTAAATAACCATGAGTAAATGGGTATATACATTTGGAAACGGCAAAGCTGAAGGCGATGCCAACATGCGTAATCTCCT
>CADBMG010000121.1 GCA_902795745.1 uncultured Pseudomonadota bacterium | reverse complement strand
GTAAACAAAAATCCCTCTATTCATTCAAGAACAGAGGGATTTTTTACACCCATCGCCAATCTCCGGATTATTGAATTTTGTCTGCAACTTGTCTGGCGATACTTTCGGCAACTTCCCCAATTGTAGAAAAGTTTCGAAAATCGGCAGATATGCAACAGGCATACCTCTCGTCAATAAAAGAGCTCAAATCAGACTCAATATCCACCATGTCCAAAGAATCAAGCAAATATACATTTTCAAGATTCTGAATCTTTGTGTCGGCTGTCACTGTGATGTCCACATTATAATTCTCAGAAAAAATTCCTTGAAGAAAGCCGATTACCTCTGCTTTAATCATCTCTTTAATCATCTCTTTCATAACTTTAACTTTTTAATATGTAAATAATCTTTTTCTGCTTGAATAATAATGTTACCCGAAAAATTGTCAAGCCCTTTTTATTATACGACTATTTGTTCTTGATGTATGATTATGATTTTTGATGATTTCGGTGGAGAAAAGGCAAATAGCTCTTTATTCTCAGCCGAAAGTTTTATAGACTGTTGATGTCTAATTAACTAGGAGATTTTTCATGAAAAAATACATTGCAGAATTATTCGGAACATTTGTTCTGGTTTTCGTCGGTTGCGGCACGGTTGTTTTTTCGGCACCGTATGTCGGCTATATCGGCATTGCACTTGCTTTCGGTTTGGCATTGATGGCAATGGTTTACGCCATCGGTCCGGTTTCCGGATGCCATGTTAATCCTGCCGTTACTCTCGGCGTATTTTGTGCCGGTCGCATGAGCTTTAAAGATGTTATTGGCTATATTATTTTCCAATTAGCCGGTGCTGCTGCAGCGGCATGGCTGATTAAATATATGGCAGTTGAAGGACGCATTTTTGCCTATGACTTAGTAAATGGTTTAGGTCAAAACGGTTGGGGTGAAAGTTACGCTGGCGGCTATACCTTGGTATCGGCTGTTTTGTTTGAACTTATCGCTACATTTATTTTTGTAAAAGTTATTTTAAAAACAACTTCTTGCGATTTACGTATTGCCGGTGTGGTAATAGGCTTAACTTTGACTGTTATGCACATTTTAGGCTTGCCGATTACCGGAGTTTCACTCAATCCGGCACGTAGTTTCGGTCCAGCTTTGATTTTGCAAGGTGAAGCTTGGCAACAACTGTGGATGTTCTTGGCTGTTCCGTCAATTGCCGGTATTTTAGCCGGAATTTGTTCTCGTTGTTGCTGTTGTTGTGAATGCAAATGCGGTAAGGAGTGCACTTGTGGAGATAAATGCACTTGCGGTGAAGATTGTACTTGCAAAACGTATGAGCCAAACCGTGATGTTAAGACGGTTGAAGCTAAGACAGAACGCCGTCCGGCTCGTCGCTCGGCTCCGCATCGTCGTACTTCCGGTCGTCCGAAAAAGCAATAAAATTCTATTTCGTATGATGACAATCCTCGTCAGAATTCTGTCGGGGATTTTTTGTTTTATAACAATATGTTAGATTGTAATTACGCAATTTGTAACGATTTTAGAAAATTTTACTTGAAAAATTTATCTTTAATGCTAAATTAGCACCAGTTTTTTAACAAAAATATGCTCGTGCGGGGCTGTCCGCATAATGAAATTTAAGGAGAATAATAAATGGTTGTTCGCGTAGGTATTAACGGATTTGGCCGCATCGGTCGCTTGGTTTTCCGTGCCGCTCAACAAAGAAATGATATTGAAATTGTCGGTATCAATGATTTAATTGATGTTGACTATATGGCTTATATGCTCAAATATGACACAATGCATGGTCGCTTTGACGGTACCGTTGAAGTTAAGGACGGCAAATTGGTTGTTAACGGCAAAGCTATTCGCGTTACGGCTGAGAAGAATCCGGCTGACTTGAAATGGGGCGAAATCGGTGCTGAATATGTTGTGGAATCAACCGGTTTATTCTTAACAAAAGAAAAAGCACAAGGTCATATTGATGCCGGTGCAAAATATGTTGTTATGTCTGCTCCGTCGAAGGATGATACTCCGATGTTTGTTTGCGGCGTTAACACCGATACTTATGTTAAAGGTACTCAGTTTGTTTCTAACGCATCTTGCACAACAAACTGCTTAGCACCGATTGCCAAAGTTTTGAATGATACTTTCGGTATTAAAGAAGGTTTGATGACCACCGTTCACTCAACAACGGCTACGCAAAAAACTGTTGACGGTCCGTCAGTTAAAGATTGGCGCGGCGGCAGAGCTGCTTCCGGCAACATTATTCCGTCTTCAACCGGTGCAGCTAAGGCTGTGGGCAAAGTCATTCCGGCATTAAACGGCAAATTGACCGGTATGTCGATGCGTGTTCCGACTTTAGACGTTTCTGTTGTTGACTTGACCGCTAATTTGGTTAAACCGGCAACTTACGAAGAAATTTGTGCCGCAATGAAAAAAGCATCGGAAGGTGAATTAAAAGGTATTTTGGGTTACACCGAAGATGCCGTTGTTTCATCGGACTTCTTAGGCGATGCTCATACTTCTATTTTCGATGCCAAGGCCGGTATTCAATTAACGGATACTTTTGTAAAAGTTATCAGCTGGTATGATAATGAATGGGGCTATTCAAACAAAGTTCTCGATTTGGTAGCTCATATGGCGAAAGTTAACGGTTAATTTTTGAACAATCGATTTTCCTCGCCAAAGAACCTGTTTTTGGTTTATTTTGACGAGGAAAATTTTTTATTAAAGGAATGAACTTATGGAATATAAAACAATTGCAGATTTAGGCGATTTGAACGGCAAAGTAGCTATGTTGCGCGCCGATTTGAATGTGCCGATGGATGAAAACTTTCACGTTACGAACACCGCACGTATTGACCGCACGGTTCCAACTATTAAAACCTTGATGCAAAAAGGTGCCAAAGTGGTGCTTATTTCGCACTTTGGTCGTCCGGAAGGCAAAGGTGATGTTAAAAACTCGCTCAGCCATGTGGCTCCGGAATTGGAAAAAGCTTTGGGTAGCAAGGTTATCTTTGTTGATGACTGTATCGGCGAAAAAGTTGCAAATGCCGTAAAGAATATGCGTAATGATGAAGTTCTATTGTTAGAAAATCTACGCTACTACAATGAAGAGAAAAAAGGCGATGAAGCTTGGGCTGCTGAATTGGTTAAACCTGCCGACGTATATATTTCCGATGCATTTTCGACTGCGCACCGCGCTCATGCCTCAATGGTTGCCGCTCCAAAGTTGCGTCCTTCTGCTATGGGTTTGTTGATGGCGGAAGAAGTTAATGCTTTGACTACCGGTTTGAATAATCCGCAACGTCCGTTAATGGCTGTTGTCGGAGGTTCAAAAGTTTCAACAAAATTAGACCTATTGAACAACTTGGTTAAAAAGGTAGATAAACTAGTTATTGCCGGAGGTATGGCTCATACTTTCTTAAAAGTTAAAGGTGCTGCCGGTATAAATACCGAAAATTCTTTGGTACAAATGGATATGCTTGATACAGCTCGCCAGATTTTGGAAACAGCCAAAGCAAACAATTGTGAAATTTTATTACCGCTTGATTTGGTTTGGGCAAAGGAATTTGCCGCTCATGCCGAACACCAAACAGTTGATCCGGATAATATTCCGGCCGGCGGAACCTTACTTGATGTGGGAGAAAAAACAATTGCAAACATTAATTCTAAACTTGATGAATGCAAAACTGTTGTTTGGAATGGTCCGCTCGGAGCATTTGAATTAAAACCGTTTGACAACGCAACAAACAAAGTTGCACAGCATGCCGCTGAATTAACAGTTGCCGGAAAATTGACTACTGTTGCCGGAGGCGGTGATACTGTTTCGGCTTTAGCTAATGCCGGCGTTGCCGACAAGTTTTCATACATTTCAACCGCCGGAGGTGCTTTCCTCGAGTGGATGGAAGGTAAGGAATTGCCGGGTGTTGTGATTATGAAAAAATAATCACAATGTACCTATAAAAAGGCTTCTTTAATTGCTTAAAGAAGCCTTTTTTATATGCACGGTAAACAATTTCTATTTAAGCAAATCAGAAATGTGCACCAACACAAAACCTCTGTCTTCCACTGTTTTCAACCATTCGGAAAGAGCTTTAACGGTTTCGGAGTGAGGATGTCCGATTGCTACCGCAACACCATGCTTGGTTGCAATTTGCTCTGCTTGATGTAATTGCCCCATGATATAGCTATAATTATTTTCATTATCCAAAAATACATCACGACCGATATAAGGAACACCGTATTCTGCGGCGACACTCTTAACTGCCGATTTTCCGGTTGTTTTAGAATCGAGGAAAAACAATCCTTTCTCTTTCAAAATTTCCATTACATATCCCAAACTCTGAGCATTTTCTGTGAATTCGCTCCCCATGTGGTTATTAATTCCAGTCATTCCCGTACCGTCAAAATAAGCCAAAAAATCGCGTAAATGCTTTTGTACCGTTGCTTTATCCATTTCCGGAGCCAAAGTAACCGGAGCAAGTGCCGCACGCTGATGCGGCATCATCGGAACATGGAGCATAACCTCAAAACCTGCGGCTTTTGCTTGTTCTACTTGGACTTTGCTAGCCGGAGCATATGGCAAAAATGCAGCAGTTAAAGGCTTTTTTAAATTAATAATAGCCTGAGTATATTGCGGACTTACTCCTAAATCGTCAATTACAACTGCTATGTATTTTTTATTTTTCGGCAAAGGAGCAACATCTTGCTTTGCTGTCTTATCATTTGTCGCAACAATCGGCATTGTACTTTCATTCGGAACGGTATTATCCGGAGACGTAGCATAGTGTTCTATTTGTTGCAACATAGTTTGCTTATTGAAATAATCTGCAACAAATTCATCCAATTGTTGTGCCACTTTTTGAGCGGAATGTTGTTCAAACAAAAGCGGTGGAACGCTCATATCGCGCGCTGCTACTTCTATTTCGGTTTGTGCCAAAACAACATTTTGCGGTGCAGGGCGCAGAAAGTCATAAATCAGCACCAAACCTTCAATAATGGCGAATGCCAATAGAATATATGTTAAAATTACACCTTTACTTACCGACTTCATTTTTTAATCTTTCTTTTTTAAGGTTGGAAATGCGATAACATCGCGAATTGTTTCGGCTCCGGTTAAGAGCATAGTCACACGGTCAATACCCATTCCCATGCCACCAGATGGAGGAAAACCGTTCTCCAATGCATTGATAAAGTCTTCATCAAGCATTTGAGCTTCTTCATCACCGTTTTCACGAGCGGCGACTTCTGCTTCGAAACGTTCACGCTGTTCCAGAGGATTTGACAATTCCGAATAAGCACAACCGATTTCAATTGTTCCTAAATAAGCATCAAAATGCTCCACTAAACGCGGATTGATTCGATGTGTTTTAGCCAGTGGCGAAACATCGCGCGGCATATCCATTACAAATGTCGGTTCAATGAGTGAAGATTCAACTCTTTCATCAAACACTTCCTGTACAACCTTGCCCCAACAACTGCAAGCCGATGCGTCAACACCTATTGATTTTGCCATTTCCTGTGCGGCGGTTAAAGTTTCAGCCTGCAACAAATCTATACCTGTTTTCTCTTTAATCAAATCAATAATCGAAACACGTTTAAACGGTTTAGATAAATCAATCTCCCGTTCGCCAATCATAATTTTTGATGTTCCGAGAACTTCGGTAGCAATAAAACGCAACAATTTTTCAATCAAATCAGCCATATCATTATAATCAGCGTATGCCTGATGAGCCTCTAATCCTGTAAATTCAGGATTGTGATTTTTATCAATTCCCTCATTACGGAAATTGCGACCGATTTCAAACACACGGTCAAAACCGCCTACTACTAACTTTTTCAAATACAACTCCGGAGCAATACGCAAGAACAAATCCATATCCAATGCGTTATGGTGTGTTACAAAAGGCTTGGCGTTAGCCCCACCCATAATCGGGTGCAACATAGGAGTTTCCACTTCCAAAAACTCGTTCTGTTCAAAAAAGCGACGAATGGCAGAAGTGATTTGGCAGCGTTTTCTAAAAATTTCCTTACTGTCATCGTTCATGATATAGTCAACATAACGTTGGCGATAACGAGCATCGACATCGGTAAGTCCGTGGAACTTTTCCGGTAGTGTTTGCAATGACTTTGCAATTATATCAAATTTTTCAGCAGCAATCGTCAATTCGCCGCGCGGCGTACGGCGAACAAAACCGGTAACACCGACCATATCGCCCACATCAACACATTTCAAAATTGCCATATCGTTTTCAGGTAAAATCTTTTTGTAGCAAAAAGCTTGTATTTTCCCGCTTTTATCTTTAATATCCACAAACATTCCGCTGTTGCGTACAGCCATAGCCCTACCGGCAATTGTCACTCTGTCTTCCGTATCAACACCTGCTTCCAAATCCTTGTATTTTTCATGCAACTCTGCTGCATAAGTTGTCGGAACAAACTTATACGGATAAGGATTATAATTCATTTCCTGTAACGCTTTTAGCTTATTTAATCGTGATTCGCGATGAATGTTTGTTTCATTTGCCATGTTTAATTTTCCTATTATATAAAATCTGTAATTTACCTGTCTGCGACTATAAACCTATATGATTTTATTTGCAATAAAAAACGCAAAAAGGCAAAGTAAAAGAGGATAAAAATACTATTGTTTTAAAATGTTTTTAATTGTGTTTATGTAATTGATTTGCCCATTATAAGATTCATTAAATTGCAGAGCCGCCGACAATTTATTATTCAGCCATGTACGTTGGCGTTTGGCATATTGACGCGTATGCAATTTTGCCAAAGTCACAGCTTCAGTAAGCGATTTTTCTCCTCTGACGTATTGCAGTAATTCAGGAACACCAAGAGCTTTCATCGCCGGCAAATCGTTTGCAAGATGTAGCTTTGCTATTTTTTGCACTTCCTCCACAGCTCCCTGTTCATATACCATTTTATCAAGACGCAAGCGACAACGCTGTTCAATTTCATCAATTGAAGGAACTATTTTAACTACCGTAAAATTTGCTTGCGGCAATTTTTTGATGAGCGGAACTTGGTACCAGTCGGAAAGTTTTTTGCCGGTAAAAAGCATAATTTCAACTGCTCGTGTAATGCGAGTTTTGTCGTTAGGATGCAGTTTATCAGCCATTACAGAATCATTGTGTTGCAAATATTCGTATAGATTGTTTAGGCTTTGCTGCTGCACCATACTGCGTATTTCTTGCGGCACTTCCGGAATCGGGGTAACTCCGTTAATCAGCGCATCAATATACATTCCCGTACCTCCTACCACTATCGGCAGTTTATTTGCGCTCCATACTTGTTTAATTTCCGCAACACATAAATCCAGCCATTCCACTACATTGCCATGCTTATCTACATCATAAATTTCAAACAATCGATGTTCTGCCATATTTTTTTCCTCCTCACTCGGAGTTGCGGCAATAACAGGGATTCCTTTATATACCTGCATAGCATCACAATTGATAATAACGCCGTTATTTGCTCGAGCAACATCAATCGCCAAGCGCGACTTACCTGACGCCGTCGGACCGGCAATTATTAAAACCTGATGCTCTTGAAAGTCGCTATTCATCAAGCGGACAACCTTCTATCAATTGCTGAAATTCCTCTTTTTTGCGAGCATACATTTCAGCGTTTTCTCCACTTAATTCCTGTTTTTTACGAGCAATAACATATTGTGGCAACAAATCTTTGATCTTTGTAATCGAACTCCCCCAAACATTCGGTTTAAGACGAATTTTTTTACCTTGTCCGGCAGAAACGCGCGGAGTTATTTCACCTGTATCCGCATCTTCAAATTCATTCAAAGTTAATTGCAGATTTTTCATAGTATGCGGGATTAAAAATTCTATTGTTTCTCCGCTGTTTATATAATTTCGCACTTCAAAAATCGCCGCATCTCCCTGCCACTCAATAATAGAACCGGCAAATAACCATTCCCCCATTGTACGGGTATATTCATAATTTTGGCTGATGTTGGTAAGTTTTCCATCATGAAATCCAAGACAATAACCGCGATTTTGTAAAGCATACAAATCACCGATGTACTTGCGATAATCCCATGTATCCGGACTATTATACCAATCATCAATAGCTTGGCGATAAGCCCGTGCCACCGTACCGGCGTAATATTCTGTTTTGTTACGTCCTTCAACTTTGAGCGAATCCATTCCGATAGCCAAAATCTCGTTCAAGCGCGGCATCAAGCACATATCTTTAGAGTTAAGTAAATAACCTCCGTGTTCATCTTCAACAATTTCGTAATATTCGCCCGGACGGAATTCTTCCTCCAACAAAAATTCAAATGCCTTCGCATTATCCTTATTTAATTCTATTTCTTTAATTGTTCCGTCTTTTAAGCGCAAATGCATTTTATAATGCCACCGACAGCAATGTGCACATTTTCCTTTGTTGGCACTGCGGTCGGCCATAAAATTAGAAATCAGACATCTGCCGGAATAAGACATACACATTGCTCCGTGAATAAAACATTCCAGCAAAATATCCGGACATTGCTCTCTGATTTGCGCCATTTCGGAAAAAGTCACTTCTCGGCCTAAAACGCACAAACTTGCACCCATAGATTGCCAGAATTTTACCGTCTGCCCCGAACAAATATTGGCTTGGGTGGAAACAAAACGCTTCAATTCCGGTGCATGCTGTTGCAAATAATAAAACACTCCCGGATCAGCTACCAACACTCCGTCAGGTTGCAACTCCCGCAATGTTTGCACAAATTGGGGCAACTTTTCCGCTTCTTCGTTATGAATATATAAATTGAGCGTTAAATAAATTTTTTTGCCGTGCGCATGCACAAAATCTATTCCCTCTTTCAAATCTTCCAACGTGAATTTTGATTGTGTACGTAAGCTCATATCCGGTGTGCCGGCATAAACCGCATCTGCTCCATATAAAATGGCGGTTTTAAGCTTAATCAGTGAACCGGCAGGAAGAAGAAGTTCTGCTTTTTTCATTATTTTTTAACCTCAATTTTCGTTGTCAATGATTCTAATTGTCCCAATGGAGTTGATTCTACCAATATGCGGGCAATAAACGGAGCATCTGTTTGTTCATCGCGCATCACCCAAAAGTAAACCGGCTTTTTACCGTCGAGTATAAACTTAGCAGAGGCATCATCCAGTATTTCCATTTTGTAACTGCACTTAATGGCTTTTCCGCTGAAATAAGGTGTTTTTAATTTTTCCGTACCGATAGTTTTGACCGTGGAACGAGAATAACGCTTGCCATTATAAGAATAGCCGTCAAAATCACACTTACCGGTTTGCATTATCTGATGCGTCAACTTGGCAAATGTAGTCAATAAATCATTAGAACTTTGATATTTATTGTTGAGTTTACACTCATATTTTACGCGTTCATCATTTTTTGTACTGATACGATATTGCGTCACTCCGTCTTGATAAAAAATCTCCTTAGTGCGATTGTTAAAACGCGATTTTGCTTCTTGGTAGTAGCTTTGCGGTTTAAAATTACTCCCCGAAAAAGTTCCGATAGAGTGATATTGCGATTTAAACGGATATAACGCACCAAAAGTTCCTTTGGTGTAAACCGAGGTTTTTATATCATAATCCCTATCGTTATAGAACTTATAGGTAAATGTTTCCGCACACGCATTGAAAATACCGATTGTGGTATCAAGATGATGTGTTACCTGCAAAGCCTGCGCTGTCGAACCCATAAAAACTCCGTAAAAAACTAAAAAACATATTTTTTTCATTAGCCAATCCTTAAACAATTGCTCCTACAATAACAGAAAATTTCAGATTATAAAGGAAAAAATGAATGTCAAAAAAAGTTTTATTACTTTACGGAGGTTTCTCGGCCGAACGAGATGTCAGTGTCGGCAGTAAAAATGATATTTCCGATGCTCTAAAAAGCAAAGGATATACTGTTGTTGAGCATAATCTAACCGATATAAACGAATTTATTGATGTATTGCGTAAAGAAAAACCGGAAGTTGTTTATAACGGACTTTACGGCAATTGGGGCGAGGACGGGGAAGTTCAAGGTTTTTTGGATATGTTGCAAATACCTTACACTCATTCAGGTCTTAAAGCATCTGCTATCGGTATGGATAAACAGTTATGCAAACTGATTGCCAAGCATAACGGTGTAAAAGTTGCCGACAGTCAGGTAATGAGTGCCGGAGAATACTTAATAAGAAAAGATACATTAGCGATGCATCCCCATGTTGTTAAACCGGTTTCCGACGGTTCAAGCGTTGGCGTATTTGTGGTAAAAACCGCAGATGATGCCAAAAAAGTCGCCTATGATGATTTAAATTTACCTGTTTTGGTCGAAGATTACATCGCCGGTCGTGAGTTAACAGTTATGTGTTTGGAGGGCAAATCTTCCGTAGTAACGGAACTGAAATCAACAAATCAATTTTACGACTATGAAGCTAAATATACCAAAGGCAAAACGCAACATATTTTACCGGCAGATTTACCGGCAGATATAACCAAGACCTGCCTCGAATACGCGCAAATCATGCATAAAGCTTTGGAATGCAATATGTTGTCGCGTTGCGATTTTCGTTATAATCCGAATGATGGTGTTGTATTCTTGGAGATTAACACAAATCCGGGAATGACGGCATTATCACTGGTGCCCGAACAAGCAAAATATATTGGAATTTCGTTTGCCGATTTATGTGCAAAATTAGTTGAAAATGCTGCGTATCGGCGCAGATAACTATTTTTTTGCCGATGATTCTTCCTTCTGTTCCGTTTCTTTATCTTCATATAAGGATGCGGCAAGTGAGTTCAGCTCGTCTTCCGATAGTTCCAGCTTGGTTTTGCCAAACATAACAACTCCGCTCACCGGCTTTCCGTGATCATAAACAATCTCAACAGTCTGCTCTCCGTTTTTATCGTATACTTTTTGCGTTCCGTCATAAACACCGCCACTGTAATTCATCTCGTTATGAACCGAGCCGTCCGGATAATATTGATACATCGGTCCGTCAAGTTTTCCGTTGGCAAACACACCCTGAAACATCAGGTTGCCTTCCTCATCATAAAATTTTCCCACACCATTAGGTAAACCTTCACGACTATCAACTTCCATTTTCAAGTTTCCGTTGGCATAATAAGTGCGATATAAACCGTTGATGGGCTTTTCGTTGATATTATAAACAATGCCGTTTACAACACTGGTATTATTTTCATTGTATATTTCCGAACGATCGGATTCGCCGCAAGCTGAAACGATTAAGGCGGTAAAAATTATTGCGTAGCCGATTCTCATTGTTTTCTCCTCATAAAAATCATGCTAATCTTATCCAAATCTGCCTATATTGTCAAATATCAATCCCAAAGACACACAATTTGTTATAAAAAATAGCTTTTAAGGCTTAAAAATCGGCATTTTGACGTTTTTTTATTTGACAATCCTTAAAATATCATATTACATTGCTTCCCGAGAAGATTGTTCTCGTTTTGCAATATAAACCATGAAGGAAAATAATATGAATAAAAGTGATTTAATTGACAGCATGTCTGATATTTCGGGTTTAACCAAAATTGATGCTGCTAAGGCTTTGGATGCGTTTATTGCTTCTGTTGAAAATACTTTGAAATCCGGACACGATGTTCGTTTGGTTGGTTTCGGCATATTTACAACTTCAAAGAGAGCTGCAACAACCGCTATTAATCCGCGCACACGTCAGGAAATTAAAGTTCCGGCACGTAAAGTAGCTAAGTTTAAGGCCGGTAAAACTTTGCAAGATATCGTTAACAGCAAAAAATAATTGCTGTTCGTATGCAAAATCAAATGCAGGAAATAAAGTATTTCCTGCATTTTTTGTAACTAAATATTTTCTAATAGTTAGAGGAATAAACGGCGTAAATTATTGCTTTTTATGCGATGATATAAACTCAGTAATTTTTCATCATCCCCATCCAAAACCGGTTGCTGTTTTGTTTCTGCCAACATATATTGCATGCAATAGTCACAAGCCGTCACCTTGCACTATGCGCTTTGTTTTGTTGTGTCATTAAATATCTCCATCTGTATTAATAACTATACAATGTATTGTTTGTACGGTTGTTTTTATTAAATTACAGCTTTAGAATAGTAATTATCAACCGCATTTTTAAAAAAAATGTTTTTTACTCTTATTAATATAATTACTTACACAACATATGTCCCACAAAAAAATCAGAATCCGAGTTTATTCTTACACTTTCTTATGTGGATGTAAAAAATCTTTGTTGGAAACGTGAATATTTATTTTTTTCTTGACAAGATGAATTTTACAGAACTAAACTAGAACAAAATCTGAAAAGGGAAAAATATGCTTACTCAAAAACAATACAATCTTTTAATGTATATCAATAAAGTCAATCGCGAAACTGGGCAATGTCCTTCTTTTGACGAAATGAAAGATGCCATCGGTTTAAAATCAAAATCAGGTATTCATGCTTTAATAATCTCGCTTGAAGAACGTAACTTTATTCGCCGAATGCCGCATAAGGCACGTGCCTTAGAAGTAGTTCGTCTGCCTAAGTTCAAACCGCAAGCGGTGATTGACGAAGAAAAAAAACGCGAACAGGCTTTGATGAATGCTAATGCTATTATTCCTCTTTACGGTAAAATCGCAGCCGGAACACCGATCGAGGCAATTGCCGACGAAACGCAAACTATATCTGTGCCTTTTGATATGGTTTCTCTGGGACAATATTATGCCCTGAAAATAGAAGGCGATTCAATGATAGATGCCGGCATTATGGACGGAGATACAGCAATTATCCGCCGCCAAGAACACGCAGAAAACGGTAAAATTGTCGTGGCTCTGGTGGACAATCAAGATGCAACGCTAAAAGTTTTGAAAAAAGATAATCAGTTGGTACATCTCATTCCGTGTAATAAAGATTATCAAACACGGACTCTACCTGCGGAACGAGTAAAAATTCAGGGCGTTCTTTCCGGTATCATCCGTAAATATTCCTAGCTGATATTAACGTAACACATCAAGTGAAATGTATCTTTTATTTTCAATACCTTATTCTTTGCTTGATGTATGAGCGTTTTGCTCCATAAGGTCAAACAAAAGCTGAGCGATTTTGCGATTGTTTATTTTAT
>CADBMG010000120.1 GCA_902795745.1 uncultured Pseudomonadota bacterium | reverse complement strand
AGTTTGCCACAGAGGAGTTCCGCTGTCTTGAGGGACAGCATCTACTTTAACTCCGTTTTCCAACAATGTATCAACCGTTGTAGGACTATATGGTGCATAGGTTTTAAACTGTTGACCATCGGTCATTTGTCCCTGAATCTCTCCACCACGTATAGTTACGTTAACTACTCGCTTGTCCTGAACATTTTTCATAAAATCGGAATAAGCTACGGTAACTCTGTCACCGTTTTGTTGCATACCTCCGGAATACCCGACCATTACCATCGTAAGAATAAACGCGGCAATCAATATGACTGTATTTTTACTCAATTTCATAACAAAATCCCTATCCTTTGTTCACATTGTATGTACTTTAACATATATATTCTCAATTTCAAGTCAATAGCTATCATATCTCACAGGCAACTGTTACGACTTTTAAATATTCCGTTTTCGTAACCCTGTATTTGCTTATTTTCCTTAGCATCTTGCAACCGTTTTAAGCTCAAAGCCACATACTTACGCTCACGCTCAATACCCAAGTAGCGACGGCCAAGTTTATCTGCTACCACCGCAGTTGTTCCCGAACCGACAAACGGATCAAAAACCATATCTCCTATATTACTGGATGCCAAAATCAACTTGGCAATCAATTTTTCCGGCTTTTGGGTAGGATGCTCCGTATTTTCCGGCATTGACCAAAAAGGAATTGTAATGTCGGTCCACAAATTAGAAGGATACGTCAAACGAACCTTCTGCCCGTTTTTTTCCTGCCAATCCTTTGGTTCACCTTTATGATTGCGATATGGAGCTAAAACGGGACGTTGTATTTTGACGGCATCAAGATTAAAAATATAGTCTTCTCCTTTGGTAAAAAACCAAATATCTTCCATGCAATTTTTCCAATTATTCAATGCTCCCCGCCCCTTATCACGTTCCCATGTTATACGATTTTGCAAGACAAAATATTTACCTACAACTTCCGGAATAGCCATTGATGTCTGCCAATCGGCGCAAATATATATACTGGCACCTGGTTTCAGCAAGCGAACTGTCATTGATATCCACTCGTCAAGCCAACTTTTATAAGAATCTAAATCACGCTGTTTAAAAGTTCTTTGCCCAAAGTTTTTGGTTAAATTATAAGGAGGATCAACCACCATTAAATCAACAAACTCATCCGGCAAAAAACGCATTGCATAAAAAGTATCCTGCCAAATAATCCGGTTATTAACATCAACTAAATCCTCATGCGTCAGAATACGCAATGCTTTCTTTGCATATTCCTCTTCCTCCGCATCGGTCAAAGATATTGTTTTATTGCGTGGCGCTTTTGCACTCATTATTGATCCTCACCAAAGCGCGAATTAATAAGATTCGTCAGAGCATTAATAGCTTCTTCCGCTTCTTCTCCCGTTGCCATAATCTTTATCGTCGACCCTTTGGACGCCGCCAACATCATCAAGCTCAAAATAGAGCTTCCATCAACTGTCTGCCCGTCTTTTTCCACCTTTATTTCGGCATCAATACCGGCAACACACTTAACAAAAGCTGCAGCTGCTCTTGCATGCAGACCTTTTTGGTTGCATATAGTAAGGCTTGTTTCATACATTTTAGTCATTGCGCTGATCCGCTCAATAATTGAGAGGCAACATTTATATGTTTCTTACCGGCTTCTTGCGCTAAATCAACGCATTTTGCTAATTTTTGATCTTTGCGAGCAGAAGCCAATTTTATCAGCATCGGTAAATTAACTCCGGCTATAACATCAAAATTGCCATGACTGATAATCGACATTGCTAAATTTGAAGGTGTACCTCCAAACATATCCGTCAGCAACAAAACACCTTCCCCACAATCAACCTTCTTTGCCTTGGTTAAGATTTCTTGCCTGCGAGCATCTACATCATCGTCCGGACCTATGCAAACACATTCCACTGCGTCCTGCTTACCGACAACATGTTCCATAGCTGCTAAAAATTCCAATGCCAGATTACCATGCGTAACAAAAACTAAACCTATCATTTTTCTGTTCCGTTAGACCAAACTTTAATTGCACCGAAAGATTTCAAAACTTCTTCTTTGCTTTTCGCTCTGAACAATTCATCTGCACGAGTACGCCTTCCGTTAAACACAATATCTTCAACATTTTCTACCGGAACAGCATAAACACGCTCTACCACTTCACCTTTAAGCTCAATAATCATAACAACTTCCGATTCGGCTAAAACACCGCGAGTTTCCTCATCAACTCCGTCCATGATAATTGAACGGCGACTGTCACGACGTAATAAAGCCGTACTCTTACCATCAAACTCTAAAACCGGCTCAACAGGTTCACCATCACGCGCATCAATAAAAATGGCCAATTCGCCGTATTTATTCTCAATAACCTGGAAAAAGTCTTGTTTTTCCATTAATGTATAATACTGATTTTCCATTCTTTTTTCCCTTATAATTGATTAACTGCCATTTATAATATTCTTTTTTTTTACAAATGTCCACCGCTAGTTCAATTTATCCGCGCAATTTCTTACTTTTAGCCACAGAATCCCGTAATACCTTTTTCAATTGTGCATCATAAGATTTTTGATCTTTTTTATCACCGTTAACAGATGTTTCAAAATCTTTTGCCATAGTTTTATTCTTTTTATCTTGTTTTTCCTCTTTCAATGGAGTACGAATAATGCTTTGTTTCTTTATTTCCGATAATTTAGCTGTCTGCCCTGACTTACGTAGTATCAATTCTGCAGTTTCATTTTGATTTAAAACACGATTACCTATCTCTTTAGCATCTTTAATTTTAACATGTTTGACCTTATGGTTATCAACAGCATCTTTAATTTGCTTAACCCCATCGGCAACTTTACTTTCCGTTTTTGGTAATATTTCACCTTTTATACCGGTCTGTTTAGCAATTGTCTGTTCCAAAGACTGGCGACGAAAACGACGCGGATTGTAAATAGCATCATCATATTGACGCATATTATCTGCCGTTTGAGAACGATTAAGTCCGGCCTGTCGGGCCAACGTATCTGCCTGTTGTATTGCATTTAATCGTCCGGCATTTTCCTGATGTTTCATTGTTTCAAGATGTGTTCGTTGCTCAATCATCCTACGTTCACTCGGAGCCAACGCATCTAATAAAGACGAGTCGTTGTTGGAAATATCTGCTCTTTGATTTTTGCGCAACAAACGAAATGTATGTTCTAAATCATCATCACTTTCATAATCATCTTCTTCGTCATCGTAAAGCTGCTTAACTTTTGTACTTACTTTACCTATTTTTGTTTTTTTTACCGTTGTCGGACTCTTATTAACCTTTGCCTGCCAACGTTCTGCTTCTATCGCGTCAATACGTAAGCTCAGTCTCTCATCATCGTCGACTTTCTTTTTTTTCCACTCCGGCTTTGTAACCGTCCCATCATCGTCGTCATCTGCTACCAAATTTTTGTCACTATCAACTTGCATTTTTCATCCCTTTGCTTACTTAACCGTATACGTCAGCATTATTGAACCGTCATAAAAAATCTGTGGCGAAACACCCACTTTTTTATTGTCATCACGAAGCAACTCAAAAGACCTGACCTCAATTATATTTTTCAACATTGATTGCTTAAATGTTTCCCAATCATCAATATTCGAGAAAAACAATTTTTGCTGTTCAATCACTGTTTCCAACTTTGGCTCATCTTGCATTCTATCTCTATCTGTTCCCCATAATTTCAAATATGAGCGATTGTAAAATTTCAGACGTTGATTGGAACCGAAAATTATTACTGAATCACTTAAATTATCTAAAATACCCTGTTGCATCAAGGTCAAATCGTTTAATCTCCTCATTGTTGCCAAACGATCAGAAACATCTTCAAAGGCAAAAATCACCCCGTTAGGATGAGGCATACGAAAACGATGAATAGTCCGTCCGTCAGGCAAATGCAACAAATCTTCCCTAATTTTCCATAGTCCGCTGAAAACACTCAGTTCTTCATCCTTAAAAGTTTTGAAATCAGGATTTGGCGGCAACATTTTTTGCTGGCGAATCGTTTCAATAAACTGCATATAATTAGGATTTTTTTCAAAAAAATCATTATCTAAACCCCACAAATTACGAAACGAAGTATTATAGAAATATAAATTTGTCTTTTCATCAAAAATTGCAAATGCAGTACCCAACACTCCGAGAATTTCCAAGTGGCTGTTTTGATTTGCTTCAAAATTACGCTTAGCTTTTTCTAATTCAGTATTATTGAGTAGATATCCAACCGTTCCTATCTTATCAAGAGTATCTCCCATATAATATGGTTTTTCATGTAATTCAAAATTATAAACATTTCCTCTATGAACAATATTTATTATTTTCTTTTGCTTTTTTTTGCTCTTATGGACAACCTGAGCTAAAGCCTTAGCCACGGCTTCACCTTTATTATTATTAATTTCTATATTTTGCCTCAACACTTCATCTTTGCTGTTTTTTCCGGCATATTCAACATATTTTTTATTCACGGCAAGCAAATTTAAATTATCATCACGCAACCACAGAGGGGCATCAAAGCCATCTATCATATTTTCAAGTTGTTTAAGTTGTTCTTGCACGTGTATTTTATCATTTTCAAGAGCTTCCGTATGTGCAGCTTCTGCCGAAACATCCCTAAACCATACAACATCACAATACAAATCGGCATCGGCTCCCTGAACACGATTACCGTAAACGTTAATGAAGCTTCCTTCACCTTTGAACTCTAACACATCTTCAAAGGCCAAACCTTCTCTTTGCAATAAACTCACATATTTTTTTAAGCGTAACGCATCATCTTTATAAAAAGAATCAACTATATCTGCAAATGTTGAGGCGGTGCCGTTTTTCAGATCAAGCATAACAGCCAAACGTCGCGAACATTTTTCCACCATTTCTTTACGAGGATCTTTGACTTTTTGGTCTGGATACACAAAGCAAAAATTACCATCCTTTACCGTAAACAATAACTCATTACACCGCTCTCTATCTCGGCGAATAAAATAAATTTTGCGGCGATACTTATAAATCTTTACCTGCAAAATTGCTACAACAATCAATAATCCGGCAATAATTATTCCTCCGGCCATCAACATTATTTTCCACATATCCATGTTCATCGACTTTACTCTAAAAAAATATTTGCTCTTGCTTCGATTTTATATTATATAAGTCAAAATAAGCAATTTATTTTTTTAAATAATGAAAAGTTTTTAGGATAAAAAATGTACACTCTGGTCTTTGATACAACCGCAAACTGTTGTTCCATCGCTGTTTTAGATGGCACAAAAGTTATCGGAAAATATGAACAGGAAATGGAATTCGGACAAGCTGAAGTTTTGTTACCTCAAATACAGTTGTTACTGAAACAAAACAATTTACTTTTCAAAAATATCGGCTTGTTAGGTGTTTGCGTAGGTCCGGGATCTTTTACCGGTGTACGAGCTTCAATTGCCGCCGCACGTGCATTCAGTTTGGCTCACCCAAACATGTCTATAACCGGAGTCACCGCCTTTGAGGCTTATGCTCATGCTCTTGATATGTTTGAATTATCTTCATTTAATGCTGTAATAATTGAAACAAAACGCGATGATTTTTATTTTCAACTGTTTAATGGAAAATTGGAAAAACTTTACGAACCTGCTGCTTTACCTTATGAACAAATAATTGACATGCTAAAAGGGAAAACCGT
>CADBMG010000119.1 GCA_902795745.1 uncultured Pseudomonadota bacterium | reverse complement strand
TTTTAATGGCGGGAGCGACGAGGCTCGAACTCGCGACCTCTGCCGTGACAGGGCAGCGTTCTAACCAACTGAACTACACCCCCACGCGGTACAAGAAGACTTATATATAATAAAAAAACAAAAAGCAAGAACTTTTTTAATTTTTTTCGTATTTTTTTATTTTTGCTTACAAAACTCTCTTTTTTACGCTGAATAACTCTCTTTATCTACTTGCAAAATAATGTAATTTATTGCATCATCAGAAAGATTTTTGAAATGGATTAGGTATGCCTGAGTTTAAAAATTTAAGAAAAAAGGTGCAACGGCGCCGAATAGAAACACTGCTGTTAGCAGCATATGCGGTTGCTGTAACTTGCGCCCTTGTCATTTCTTTATTCAATAAAAATGTTGAAACAAAACCTCAAGAAACAGACGCTGCAGATAATTACGACTTCAGTAGCGATGTTTTAACTCCGGCATTCGTCGATTCGGTAACCAATAATCCTTTCGAACAAGCATATACTGATGTATATAGCATTAATTTAATAAGCGAAAACCCGCAACTGATCCAAAAATTTGTTCTTGTTCAAAATAATAAACATGAAATAATTATGCCGGGAACACCACGACCTAAAAAACGCACTCAATACGGGTCAATGGATGGTATTTACCAAAAAGAACGCCATGTCGTAATGGTAGAAAAAGGAGATACATTTATCGGCATGCTCAATCGATTGGGAATGGATAGCAAAAACGCCACCGAAGCATACAATGTTTTGCGCAAAGTTTATGATACCAGACATTTGAAAGTCGGACAATATTTTGTACTGACTGGAGTTTTCAATTTGCAATCACATGATTTGGAAATGCTTGATACGCTCATCATTGAACCGGAACGCGGAACACGTTACATTTTACATACCAATGAATACGATAAATATGAGGTCAAAGTTGAACAAGAAAAATTTGCTCGCGATACTAAAGTTATTAGCGGTCAGATAAACGGAAGCGTTGTTAATTCATTGGCCAATGCAGGTGTTCCAGCCAGATTTCGCGGAGAAATTATCAACATTTTCAGCCACGCATTGAATTTCAGCCGAGATATCAGAAAAGGCGATTCGTTTGAAGTAAAATATGAGGTAAGTAAGGATTCATACGGAGACGTTGTTAAGGTAGGAAATCTGCTATATGCTGCATTTAAAAACAATAACCGCACCTACAAGATGTATCGCTACCAAAATCAGTTTTATAACGATAAGGGAGAAACAAAGAAAACCGGTTTAGATAAGAAACCTTTGGCAGCACGCAATGCTCGTATTTCTTCACTTTTCGGATATCGCCGCCACCCGATTCTGAAAACTCAAAAATTCCACAGCGGTGTTGATTATGCGGCCCCGCCCGGTACCGCGGTATATGCCAGCGGCAACGGTAGGGTAGAAATGGCTCGTTATGTCAACGGATACGGTAATTTCATAAAGATTCGTCATAGTTCGGAATACGAAACGGCATACGGTCACTTGCAGCGATTTGCCTCGGGAATTCGTCCGGGAGTAAGTGTCCGTAAGGGGCAAATTATTGCTTATGTAGGTAATACGGGACGTTCTACAGGTCCGCATTTGCACTTTGAGATTCTCCGCCACGGACAACGTATAAATCCATTGAAAGCAGCAATTGCCACAGGTAATGATTTGACCGGAGGTCAGTTAGTTGATTTCAAACGAACAATGCGCAATATTGACGGCTTAAAAGAAACAATAGCACGCTCAAAACCACAGCATTTGGTCGAAAGCATAAAAAAAGAACCTCCGTCACTAAAGATGACTATTGCTCAAACTCCGCTGCTAATACAGGAAGCTCAGAAAAATTTGCCGCTTGAGCAACAACTTTTCAGAGATGAAGATATAAAACAAATTGGGCAAAATCTGGAACAAATAGAAAACACTGAACACCAAAATACAAAAGTTGCAAAAGAAACAAATGCAACGAAAAAAGAAGATAATACAGAAGAAGTTCCACATGAAATGAAAGAGCAAAAAGTTGACAATAGAAAACAAAATAACGAATCCCCTGCTCTGCAACTGAAAGAAGAAACTCAAGAACTGACTGCCAATGAATCCGAATACAAAGGAAGTGTTGTGTATCCTCCGAAAATATCATCATCAAAAGCTCGTGATACATATCTCATCAGACAACTTAGCGCACAACATAAGTTAGTAAAACCGGGACCAAAACGCCCGTCTTATGCCGGAAAAAGAGCTTCCCGCCGTTAATAAATTAATCTTATCTAATTTCTAATTTTTATACTTACATTTTGTCATTTTTTGAAAAAAGACAGATTATGGAAAAGAGAACACAAGAGGAAAAAACAAAAACTCAGGTGGTTACATCTTTAGACCATGCCCGCAATTTAGTAAGAAAGCAGATAAATGAAGGGACTAACGAAAAAACAAATGGTATAAGTGCCGAAGATTTAATAACTTATAAAAAGATAAAGGGAAAATCAACACAGCAAGCTCATCAAGAAACAGCTGACTTATTTACGCAAATCAAAACATCGAAAAATTCATCGCATTATACCTAATTTGGCAAGTAAAAATCTTTACTAGCTTAAAAAGACCTTGAAAGCGAATAAAAAACATATTAATATGCTTGCTAAGTTTATTATTGATGAAGGATAAAAATGATTAAAAATACCATATATACGTTTTTTATTGCTGTTTTGGCAGCAGCATTTTCTGCTCATGCGGAAGATGTTGTTTCGGAAGATTTTTTGCTTGGCAATAATGTAGGAACAATTAAAGCTCCGGAAGCTGAAGAAGAAACACCCGATGCAAAACTTGCCGAAAAGCCGATTGATGAGGAAGCAGGTGCCTCATTTTGGACGTTGATAAAAAAACCGTTAGCTCTGTTCAAATCTACTGCGACAGATGAAATTATCGGTGCAGATGGTAAAAAAGAAACTTTCTTGGAAAAAAGTATTCGCCAAGCAAATGAAGGACGCTTAGATGATCAGCTTAATTTAGGGTATATGTACTTATATGGTACAAATGGAGTAGAGCAAAACGTCGAAAAATCATTTTTATATTATAAAATGGCCGCAGCACAAAATGATCCGGTAGCACTCAATAATTTAGGCAGTCTATATTTCAGCGGTATCGGTACGGAAGTTAACACCAAAAAGGCACTGAAACTGTTTTTGCAAGCAGCAGAACTGGGTAACGATAACGCCGCCGTCAATTTAGCCTTCATATACTTAACCGGTGGTAATAAAGATATGGAACGTAACCAAAAAGCTATTGCCTTATTTGAAAGAGCTGCTGAACAGGGAAACAATATTGCTAAATTTATGCTGGGATATGCATATTACAGGGGGTTCTTTGTAAAACAAGATTATGCCAAAGCTTACAAATTAATACGTGCCACTGCCAGCGAAAATGTTCGCCTAGATGAAGCTCAAATAATGTTAGGGCAAATGCTGATTAGTGGCAAAGGAACGGTGCAGAATTACCAAAACGGTGTATCGACTTTACGTTTGGCTGTTAGTCAAGGAAATCCGGAAGCCATGATGTTAGTTGCACAAATATCAACTGAAGGCCAAAAAGTTCCTCAAAACCTGATTTTAGCGCATGCACTGTATAACATAGCTGCTTCAATGGGAATTAAACAAGCGGCAATTTACCGCGACGCCATTGGTAAAAAATTGAAATTGCAACAGTTATCGCAAGCCCAAACACAGGCCGAAGAATTCAAAGCCGAACCATCTGAATTGACAACTTATGTACATCAGGCATTTGGTCCGAATATACGTAAATATATAGATTACAACATGTAAGAGAAAAGGTAATGCTTATAAGGAACAAAAAGCGCTTTTTTAAAAAATTGATTTCTTGGTCGGGATTGTTTTTCTTCGGCTTAGCTGCTTTTATGATATATCGTCAATTGTCAAAATATACATTGACTGAAATTAAGGATGCCATTATCGCTGTACCTAATAAGAATATACTATATGCTTGTATTGCCTCATTTTTTGGGTATACCGCATTATCTTCATATGACTATTTGGCCTTAAAATACATCAAACGTAAATTAGCTGCATGGAAATGGATTTTTGCGGGCTTCATAGGTTTTTCGGTTAGTAATAATGCTGGTCATGCCATTGTTTCGGGCGGAGCAATCCGTTACAGACTGTACACACGTTGGCGTGTTCAAGGCGCAGAAATAGTAAAAATGGTCACATTTTCAGGATTTACCTATTTAGTAGCATGCTGTTTTTTAGTTTTACTCGGTTTTATTTTATCTCCCGGACACTTACTGGCCTCTATATCATCACCTTTAGTCAATTGGGGATTAATGATATTTTCTGCCGGTTGGTTGTTGTTTTATCTATGGATTTGTGCATATTACAAAAAGCCGATTGTAATTAAAGAGGTAGAATTTGATGCTCCGAGCGTACCAATGGCAATAGCACAAATGATTATAGGAAGTGCCGATATTCTAATGGCTTCTTTGGTGCTTTATTTTGTTATGGAAAGCTATGTTGACATTCCTTTTTTAACCTTCATTGGAGCTTACATTATAGCACAAGTTTTGGGAGTATATAGCCAAGTTCCGGGAGGATTGGGTGTTTTTGAGTTGGTATTCACAAACCTGATGCCTGAAGAGGAAAATCAGGCTAATTTGTTTGCCATTTTAGTGCTGTATCGCATCATTTATTATCTTTTACCACTGATTCTTTCCGGCATTGTTTTATTTACTTATGAATTAAATTTAGCATACAGAAAAAACAACCGCAGAAATAAAAGATAGCCAAACTTAAACTATATTAAAACTGTTTTTTCACAAATTTATTTATATATTTACGCCTTAAAATTCAGATTCCAATCGGTATAATGACTAGGTTCTTCCACCCAATTTTCTCGCACTTTAACATACAAAAACAAATGAATACGTTCTTCCAAAAGTTCTTCCAGTTCCAACCGAGCACTTTGACCTATTTTCTTTATCATTACCCCATTGCGCCCGAGAATAATGCTTTTTTGCCCTTCTCTTGCCACATAAATTGTCATCTCTGCCCTGATTGAACCATCATCTTTATGCTCCCATAATTCCGGTTCAACCGTCAAAGCATACGGTAACTCTTGCTTTAAGTTCAAAAACAATTTCTCACGTACAATTTCCGCTGCCAAAAGTTTAAGCGGCATATCTGACATTTGTTCTTCCGGATAATACCAAGGACTTTCCGGCAGATTATCCGCCAAATATTGATAAAAATCACAAATATAATCACCCGATTGCGCCGAAAACATAAATACTGCATCAAAATTAAACAGATTTTCAAACTCTTCTTTCAGTTCACAAAGACGTTCTTCATTAACCAAATCAATTTTATTTAGTGCTAAAACTGCATGGGCATCCCGCTTAATCAACTCATCTATAATTGCTGACGTTTCATCATTCATACCACGACGAGCATCGACCACCAAAACATTAATATCGGCATCACCGAAACCGTCCCAAGCCGAAGCAACCATTGCCCTGTCCAATCTGCGCTTGGGAGTAAAAATTCCCGGTGTATCTAAAAATATTATCTGCGTATTATCATAAATGCCGATACCTTTTATTGTAGTACGCGTAGTTTGTGCCTTCGGCGTAACAATCGACACCTTTGAACCGACAAAATTATTGGTAATTGTTGATTTTCCCGCATTAGGTGCGCCGATAAGTGCCACAAATCCACATCTGGTCGGTTTCATTTATTGCATTAACTCCAAAAGTTTAGCAGCAGCATGTTGTTCTGCCGCTTTTTTATTTTTTCCCTCGCCATAGGCATACAACTCATCGTCAAATGCGACTTTAACCTTGAAGATCGGCTCATGTTCTGTACCACTTTTATCAACTGTCTCATAAACCGGAGATTCGTGCTTTAAGGCATGGAACTTTTCTTGCAATTCTGTCTTAGCATCTTTTCTATCTCCAAAATCCATATCTATCATACCGCACCAATTGCGCTCAACGAATGATATGGCTTCTTCAATATTGGAATCCATATAAATTGCCCCTATAACCGCCTCACATACATCACATAAAACATTCATACCATGAGCTGTTATGCGCTCTTTGGTAATAATGTATTCATCCAAATGCAATTGCTTTGCCACCTCTGCCACCGTTTCAGCACAAACCAATTTAACATGACGTTGCGCCAAAACTCCTTCCCTGTCATCAGGAAACATTTTGTAAAGCAGATGAGCCATTGTCATTCCCAATACTCGGTCGCCCAGAAACTCCAAACGTTCATAATTGCGATGCTCATTACGTGTAACACTGCTATGCGTCAAAGCCTGTTGCAACAGCTTCGGATTATTGAATTGATATTGTAAAATTTGTTCTAATTTATCCATATTTTACTCAATTCCCATAAAGAATCGCTTCCAGCGAATAGCATTAAACCAAGTCCATGGCTTTATCAATGAGCCTTTATCACTGTGTGAGAAGAAAATAAAACGCGCTTTCCCGACCAAATTTTCTTTTGGTACGAACCCGACACGAAGCCTGCTGTCATCTGAACGATCTCGATTATCACCCATTACAAAAAACATATCTTCCGGCACCTCAAATTCTTCCGTATTGTCAACAATACGCTCCTCATCGGATATTTCGATTATGCGATGTTTCTTTCCTTCCGGAAGCACTTCATTATACTGATGATAAAACTCGGGAACATTCACATATTCATCAATAATATAACGCTCTCTTTCTTCTCGTTCAACTACTTCACCGTTAATATATAAACGTCCGTCTTTTACCTGTATTTTATCTCCCGGCAAACCTATAACGCGCTTGATAAAATCAATTTTCGGATTTTTCGGAAACTTAAAAACAACAATGTCACCGCGTTTCGGTTCGGTATAGAAAAAACGCCCCTTAAAAATCGGCAAACCGGCAGGAAATGAATAGCGCGAATATCCATAAGAATATTTGCTGACAAATAAATAATCGCCAACTTGCAAAGTCGGATACATTGAACCTGACGGAATCCGAAACGGCTCCAACCAAAAACTGCGGATAATCAAAGCAATAAATACCGCCAAAACAATAGTTAAAATATTTTCCTTAAGCGTACTTCCGCCTTCATCTTCTTCTGTTTCTATTGTCATTTCAAAATCTTCTTTTATAATTCATCATCGTAATCATCAAGCAACTCGTCATCGGCGTCATTTTCAAGCAGCAATTCCTCATCTTCATCCTCAGGACGAGGAGCTGTAATAACCGGACGTTTTTGCATAGCAGAAATAACGTAATTACCACATACCTTATACAAATCCTTCAAACGTTCATTATACATATGATCGCCGTCTTCAATCATGGCAAAATCTATTTCCACATGACGTTGCCTATTTAATTGTTTTGCCAACTTTACCACATCTTCAACCGGCTTAACCACTTCATCTTTGCCTCCTTGAATAATTAAGCCCGAAGTAGGACATGGAGCCAAAAACGAAAAATCTTTTTCATTAACCGGTGGCGTTACGGCTATAAAATTATTAATATCCGGACGCCGCATCAATAATTGTAAACCTATCCACGCTCCGAATGAATAACCTGCAATCCAGCATTGTTTGGCATCAGGATTCATATTTTGCAACCAGTCTAAAGCTACGGTAGCATCAGAAAGTTCACCTATACCATCATCAAATGTTCCTTGTGAACGTCCTACTCCGCGGAAATTAAATCGTAGCACCGAAAAACCCAAGTCCTTAAAACAGGTAAACAGACTGTATACCACCTTATTATTCATTGTTCCGCCGAAATTCGGATCCGGATGTAAAATCAATGCTACCGGAGCGTTAGGTCGTTCGCTTTTATGATATCTTCCTTCAATGCGACCGGCATGGCCGTTAAACAAAACTTCAACCATATTTTCTCTCTTGTTATATTTATTTTAACACATCGTGACTATATTATCAGCATAATAACTTTTTGGAATATAACATAAAATGAATTCAAATTACAAGATAATTTTACAGGACGTTCAGGCGATTCTCGATCGAGATCCTGCTACCAGAAGCAAATTGGAAGCTATACTGTGTTCATCTGGATTACATGCCATCGTTATTTATCGCTTTGCTCACTGGTTATGGCAACGTAATTTTAGGCTGACTGCGCGTATTATTTCGCAAATTGCTCGATTTTTAACTGGGATAGAAATTCATCCGGGAGCCAGAATAGGTGTTGGCTTTATGATTGACCATGGTATGGGTGTTGTTATTGGTGAAACGGCAGAAATCGGAGATAATGTCACCCTATATCACGATGTGACTTTGGGAGGACGTAAACTATTCGATAAAAAAGGTAATCCTCTCAAAAAACGTCATCCAACCATTGGTAACAATGTTACAATAGGCTGCGGCGCACAAATTTAGAGCCCGATTAAAATCGGCAATAATGTTAAAATTGGCTCTAATGCCATTGTTATTGAAGATATTCCTGAAAATTGTACCGTTGTCAATAAGCCTGCTTATATTGTAAAAAAATCAAGCGGTAAAGGTGAAATTTTTTGTGCTTACGGTTTGGTAAATGAGGAAAAAAAGCAAAAATAATGCAAATTTTAAAATAGCATATTTGTGATACAACATTACCTATGTTGTATCTTTTTTTATTACTGATTTACGAAAAAAGATTAACATTTTCATATTGTTGTGTTATATTGTACAATGAAAAGGAAATTTAATGAATAAAAAACTTTGGCTATCATTGATTTTATACTTTTTAGCAACGAATTTTGCGTCGGCTGCAGATTTGCCGAGCAATCCGTGGCAACAGCTCGATTCGCACAAGGAAGCAACAACGATTAAGCCAAAACTCATGCAACAAGACAAATTGTCATCTAATCCGTGGAACAATTCACAAACAAAGAGAAAAAACTCCGAAGGACACCGACTAGTGCTTTCTAAGCAGCACGATACTGCTTCTTACAATACCGACACAATTATTATTAATCAACGTCGTAATGCCGGAGCAGTTGGTAAAATTCGCGGCTATAATATTCAAACTCTTCCTGCCGGCAGTACCGCTAAAAAGGATTCATCAATGTTTGACGAATTGTTGGATACAGGCTCATCGTCTTCATCATCTCTTTCTTCCGCCAATTTAACTCCGGAAATGCCAGATTTAAGTATGGATTTTAACATAGATAAAGAATATGAAAAACTTAAACGGCAAGGATCAAATAAGCTACACAGTATTACTTCTCCGATTACCGGAACTTTTCACAAATGGTGGGATGCCGTAAAACAAACAGGTAATGATTTACTGAAATAGGTTTATAACGATGAACAAGCATAAGTTTAAAATCGAAAGTCCGTTTGAACCTTCCGGAGATCAACCGCAGGCCATTAAGGAGCTTGTTGATGGTGTTAATCGTGGCGAGCGTAATCAGGTTTTGCTCGGAGTAACCGGTTCGGGAAAAACATTTACCATGGCTAAAATTATTGAGCAATGTCAGCGTCCCGCATTAATTATGGAACCAAATAAAATTTTAGCGGCACAACTTTATGCCGAAATGAAAGAATTTTTTCCGCACAACAACGTTGAATATTTCGTATCATATTACGATTACTATCAGCCGGAAGCATATATTCCGAAAACTGATACCTATATTGAAAAAGATTCGGCTATAAATGAGCAAATAGATCGTATGAGACACGGAGCAACGCGCAATGTATTGGAAGAACGTGATGTAATCATCGTTGCTTCGGTTTCTTGTATTTACGGCTTGGGAAGTATGGAATCATATTCATCTATGGTGTTTCAATTAAAAGTCGGCGATGTAGTGGACATTCATGAAATCAACAAGCAGTTGACCAATTTGCTTTATGAGCGTTGTACCGTAAATTTTGTACGTTCCACCTTTCGCGTCAATGGTGATACATTGGATATTTTTCCGGCACACTATGAAGACAGGGCGTGGCGCATTTCTTTTTTTGGCGATGAAATTGAGGAAATCTACGAATTTGATGTGCTGACCGGCAAAAAAACTCGCCAACTGGAAGAAATTACCGTGTATCCGGCCAATCATTATGTAACACCGCGTCCGGCACTTTCGCAGGCAATGACACATATCAAAGAAGACTTAGCAATTCGCTTGCAAGAATTTAATACGCAAAATAAATTATTGGAAGCTCAGCGTTTGGAACAACGCACACGTTTTGACTTGGAAATGATGGATACCACAGGCCATTGTAAAGGTATTGAAAATTATTCGCGCTACTTAACCGGACGTGCTCCCGGAGAACCTCCGCCAACGTTGTTCGAATATTTTCCGAAAAATGCTTTGCTGTTTATTGATGAAAGCCATATTGCCGTACCACAAATAGGCGCAATGTATCGTGGCGACCGCAATCGTAAGACTACACTTTCCGATTACGGCTTCCGTTTACCATCATGCTTAGATAACAGACCTTTAAAATTTGAGGAATGGGATGCAATGCGTCCGCAAACTATTTTTGTTTCGGCTACACCGGGAGAATGGGAATTATCACAAAGCAAAGGAGTATTCTCTGAACAAGTCATCCGCCCTACCGGTTTAACCGATCCGTTGTGTATTGTCCGTCCGGTTGAAAGTCAGGTAGATGATTTAATGGAAGAATGCCGCAAAACCGCCGCCAAAGGTGAACGTGTTTTGGTGACAACTCTGACCAAAAAAATGGCCGAAGATTTGACCGAATATTTACGTGATAACGGAGTAAATGTACGCTATATGCACTCAGATATTGATACTTTGGAACGTATTGAAATTATCCGTGATTTACGTTTAGGAAAATTTGATGTTTTGGTAGGTATTAACCTTTTGCGCGAAGGTTTGGATATTCCTGAATGTTCTCTAGTTGCAATATTGGATGCCGACAAAGAAGGTTTTTTGCGGTCCACTCGTTCTCTTATTCAAACCATTGGGCGCGCGGCACGTAATGCAAACGGAAGAGTCATTCTCTATGCTGATAAAATGACCGATTCGATAAAAACTGCCTTAGATGAAACAAATCGCCGTCGCCAAAAACAGACTCAATATAACATTGCTAACGGTATTACCCCTCAAACTATTAAAAAGAGTATTTCATCTACCTTAAAAGAAATGACAGAAACTGATTTTATTAAAGATGATGTTCAAGATGTGGAAAAAATTAAAAATATTGATAAAAAAATTAAAGAACTTACAAAACTGATGCGTGAGGCTGC
>CADBMG010000118.1 GCA_902795745.1 uncultured Pseudomonadota bacterium | reverse complement strand
CGTTTGAACCGATGCTTACCCCTCCTAAAACTTTCTGTAAACCGGTCGTTAATGTATTAGTCCAGTTGGTTTTAGACTTTGTGGTAGTAGTACCGGAATCGCTTTTGCTACTAGACGGCGTACTTGTAGACGACTTAGAACTTGTGTTGGAAGACGCTGGTAACTTAGTTAATCCAGTTGACGGAACGGAAAGAGAAGCTGCCGATCCAGAAAAATTAGTATTTCCTAATCCAGTGGTTTGAACATAGCCACTTTTTGCTGCTGCTGCGTACGGAGATGATTGTGCCCTCGCATTGTTTACCCCCATTACGGCACACAGCATCAGCGCTGTTGCCGCAGTTGCCATTATTGTCTTTAATTTCATCATTTTCTTTCTCCTTTTTCATTGCGTTTATATCCACGTTTTACAGTGAATATGTTTTGATGAGGAGAATTTGTTTGTCATTGCAAAGAAACCTTTTGTCAGATTAAATTTATATCTATAAATATCTTATACTAAATCCGATGTTACTCCGAGATAAAGAGGACTGTTTTTCTGACTGAATAAGATATACATATATGAATATTCCAACATTAATTTTCCTCGGTTTTCTCTTCATCAAAACATATTCACAATGTCTTATAGCTATTCTCCGTCATTGCGAGGAGGACTTTGTCCGACGCGGCAATCCCGAGCATATAAAGCGTTTTTTCTTTCCGAGATTGCTTGCTTTCACTCGCAATGACGTATAATATCCTCTTACTCTTAAACGGACTAAGAACCGTTCAAAGTATCAGCAAAGCCATCAGCAGCTGTACCTGTTGTATTTACAGAACCATCGTCTGTTGCATAGTTCACAACAGAACCTGCTGCCGCAACAACTGCCAAACCAAAAGCAAGTGCTGCAAACCACGGCCATTTTACCTTACCAAACAAAGCTTGGAATGCCAGAGCAATCAAGCCGAAACCACCGATAACGAACAGAACAGTTTTAGCGTTTCTGAAAACCGACGCTAACTTGTTCTTCGCTGTCGTAAAGACATCTTCCGCACAAGCCGGTTCTACCATAACAATGCAGAACAAAACGAGCAAAGCAGCTAATGTCCACTTGTTGTTCTTTAAAAATCTCATTTCTGATCTCCTTTATAAACTAATTTTCTTCTTACACTTTTATCATAACGTATTTTTTGCCTCAACACCAGTTATTTTGATTCCATATAACCTATTGATTATACAAAACAAAACGATGTGTAACAAAAAATTCACAATTCCAAAAGCGTATTTACGAGGAAAATTTTAGCAATAAAAAGTAAAGAAAAGGTTATTGAGTTAAGAATGGTACGGGTTATTGCTCTTACTTTGTTATTGGTAACAAAAACTCGTCATGCTAAGCGAACTTGGGTTTTTGTGTTACTTACGATGACTTTTTATCATCTTTATGTTGACTTTTACATTAAAATGGTAAAAAATCTGGGAAAACTAACAGATAGGACTATTAAAATGAGCAATATCAAGCAAAGATTCATTTATTTTCTTATGGCCAATTTACTGTTGTGGAGCATTGTTCCTCTGTTACGCGAAAGCTTACCGATGGACACACAAGAAGCTCTAATGTGGGGTAAATATTGCTTTTTAGGTACGACGAAACATCCACCGTTTTCCGGTTGGTTGGCTTATGGATTTTGGGATTTGCTCACTCAATGGGACGGAGCGATGTATTTGCTAAGTCAGTTATGTGTATTGCTCGGAGTGTTCTATATCTTTCGTTTGGCAAAAGAATTTGTGGGACAAACAAAAGCTGTTCTTGCCGCACTGTTGCAATTCGGAATTATTTTCTACAATTTTTCCAGTGTGGAATATAATGTAAACGTTGTTTCGCTCGCCTTGTGGCCAATGTGCGCTTTTTACTTTTGGCGCGGATATACCCAAAACAAGCTGAGTGATTGGCTGTTGTTCGGAATATTTGCCGGAGTTAATCTGCTTAATAAATACGTATCGGGATTATTGTTGGTCGCAATCGGATTATTTATTTTGTTACACCCCAAGACACTGAAAAATTATCGTCTGTATATTGCCGGATTTATAGCATTGGCCATTGTTGCTCCGCATTTATGGTGGCTATGGCAGAACGATTTTGCTCCGTTCGAATATCTATCTCATCGCAGTGAACAGGGCAAATTTACTTCCCAATGGCGACATTTGGCATATCCGCTGAAATTTATCGGTGCACAAATTCTGTTTTCTGCTGCAGCGTGGTTAACTTATCTTGTGCTTTACAAAATCAATAAAAAGGAAAAATTTGTCGGAGATAAAGAAAAATCGCAATTTTTACTAATTGTCGGTTTGTTACCGTTGTTAACTTGGTTTTTAATCGGTATTATCACCGGCTCAACGCTGAAAAGTATGTGGGGATTTCCATGTTTGTTTTTGCTTGGCACCATGCTGTTTTACTTTTTTCCTATTCAAATCGGGGAAAAGCAAATACTGCAAGTTTTCCGTACTATGGCAGTGTGGACAGTTGTTTTTGCCATTGCCTATGCCGCTCAAATAATATTAACCAAGAGTGAGCGTTTTCATTCCGACTGTCGGCAAATTGCTCGGCAAATGACCAGAATATGGAAAGCTGAGACCGGAGGTAAGCCATTGGAATATGTTGGCGGCAACGAATGGTTTACCAATATGACGGCAATTTATGGCGAGGATAAACCTAAGCCGATGATTTGGCTCAACCCTAAGGCCAATTCGTGGTTCGATGCAAATGATTTTGCCTCAAAAGGAGCTTTGGTTGTTGCAAGCAATGCCGGAGAATATGCCGTATATCAAAAGGCTCATGAGGGAAAAGTTTCTCCGGCCAGGATATTACCGTTGACTTATAAAAATTATTTAGGTAAAACAAAAACGAAAAATATGTTTTACGGTTTTTATAACTTGAAGGAGGCTGCAAATGCCCAAGAATAAATTGGTAAGCATTGTTATTTCGGCTTATAATGAACAAGATAACGTCGGCGAACTTTATAAACAATTGAAAGAAAATTTAAAAGCCACAAAGGATGTGGATTTTGAGTTTGTTTATGTTGATGATGGCAGCAGTGATAAAACTTATGAAAAATGCCTGAGTTTGCAAAAAAAAGATGAGCGCATCAAAATTGTACAGCTTAAACGCAACTTCGGACACGAAATTGCTATGACCGCCGGTATGGATTATGCCAAAGGCGATGCGGTAATTTTTATGGATGCCGATTTACAGCATCCTCCTGTTTACATACCGCAAATGATTGAAATGTGGCAACAGGGCAACGAAATTGTGCTGACTAAACGTTTGGACAATAAAGCAACCTCGGGATTGTATAAATTTTGCGCTAAGACTTTTTATTTCATCCTAAACAAGCTTTCCGATACCAAAATTATGGAAAGTGCACCTGATTTTCGCCTTTTAGACCGTAAATATGTAGACTTTCTTAAAGGTTTTAATGAACAGGACCGCTTATTTAGAGGACTTTTGAGTTGGGTCTTGCCTAAAGATAGGGTTGCGATGATTGATTTTGTGGCACCGGAGCGTTTTAGCGGTGAATCCAAATATAATTTTGCAAAATCCTTGCAATTGGCTCTGAACAGTATTCTTCAGTTTTCGGTCAAGCCGATGCGTTTGGCAACATATTTGGGACTATTGTCGGCATTAGCTGCACTTTTACTCGGAGCATTTGTTTTTGTGGAGCATTTCTTTTTACATAATCCGACTCCGGGCTATGCCACAATTATGGTAACGGTGGTATTTTTGGGTGCGGTGCAGCTTATTTGCTTAGGTATTATCGGCGAATATATCGGCAAAATTCATATTGAAGTGAAAAAGCGTCCGCTATATATGGCAGATTATGTGGAACGGAAGGAAAAATCACGTGATAAAAAAGATATTTAATGCCGATGATTTTGGTATGACATTGGGAGTTAATGCAGCAATTGTCCGCGCTTATAATGAAGGAATTTTAAACAGTGCCAGTTTGATGGTTAATCAAAAGTATGCGTCTGAAGCTGTGGAGTTGGCAAAAAAAATGCCGAATTTGGAGATGGGATTGCATTTAAATTTAACTAATGAAACTCCGGCGGCGAATCCGCAAGATATTCCTTTATTGGTCGGCCCCGACGGCAAACTAAAAAACGGCTTTGTTAATTTGCTGTTGCTCTCATTTATCCATCCGCGACAGTTTAGCACACAGGTCGAAACGGAAATTATGGCGCAAGTGCAAAAATATCAGGCAACTGGTCTGCCGCTTAAGCACATTGACGGGCATAGACATGTGCATCTTATTCCGGCAGTTTATCAAGTGGTGCGTCAGGTAGCAAAAAAATACGGCATTGAACGCATTCGGCAAATGAATGAAAATATTTTCAACACCGTTTTACAAAACAAATCTAAAAGCTGGTTGACCGACGGTGGTTTGATTAAATATTTGATTTTACGTTTGCTTACTTGGTGGAATGCCGGAAAGTCCGATGTTTATTTTTATACCATTTTATACACTTGCAAGCTGAGTAAAGAACAATTTCAAAATGTTAGAATTCCGCAAGGTTATAATGCCGTAGAGGTGATGATTCACCCTGCAACGCCGGAAATTGATCGTGAACATCTCGAAGACGTGTGGGATGAGAGTGTTCTCTCACCATACAGAACACAGGAGCTTAATGTGCTTCTTGATAAAAGCGTAGCACAAGGAATAAACTAAATGCAAACTCTGTTTAAATTGTATTTCGGAGCTGAAAAAATTTGGTTTGACTTACCGGAAAAACTTCGATTTTTACTGGTGGGCGGTTTTAACACGGTTTTTGCTTACGGTATTTTAAATGCACTTAACTGGTTGTTCGGCAAAATCAACGAGTTTTATCAGCTTGGTTTTGCACTGGAAATTGTTGCTAATGTAGCTCTGTTTATCCAGTATTTGATAACCATAAACGTTTCCGTGGCAACAATGCGTTATTACGTTTTTCGCAGTCATGGCAATTGGAAAAAAGAGTTTGCCAAGGCATGGTCGGTGTATATATTTTTCTACTTAATCAATGCACCGATTTTGACATTTTTAATGGTAGGACTAAAAATGCAAGTTTGGTCGGCACAAGGTTTGTACCTTATATTTTCAACTATTTGCACATTTATACTGCACAAATATTTTTCTTTTCGTGCCAAAAAATAAGATTAGCCTATTTGCATTATAATCTTGCGAGCAATTTCCTCATATGCTCTTGTGTGCGGACTGTCCGGTAAGGCGGCAACAATCGGTGTTCCGCTATCGCTACCGGAGCGAATAGCAACATCCAAAGGAATTGCTCCCAAGAAAGTTTCCCCCATTTTCTCGGCAGTTTGCCGAGCACCGTTATATCCGAAGACATCACTTTGTTTACCGCAGTGCGGACAAATAAAATAGCTCATATTTTCGATAATTCCCAACACCGGTACACCAATTTTTTTGAACATATTTATGCCTCTGACAGCATCAATCAGTGCAATATCCTGAGGTGTTGAAACTATGATTACACCGGCAAAATCGACCCTTTGTGAAAGAGTAATCAAAATATCTCCTGTTCCCGGAGGCATATCAAGTACCAATACATCAACATTCTCCCATAATGTTTGCGTTAAAAGCTGTTCTATTGCTCCGCAAGCTTTGGCTCCGCGCCATATCAGAGGAGTGTTGCCATCAATAAGCGAACCGATTGATACTGACTGAATGTCGTATTCTCTGAACGGTGCAAAATTTTTACCGTCAGGTGATGTCATAGGTGCACCTTCATAGCCAAGCATTGTAGGAATAGATGGTCCGTAAACATCGGCATCTACCAAAGCCACGCTTTTGCCGCAATTAGCAAGAGCCAGTGCCAAATTAACCGCAGTTGTCGACTTACCGACACCGCCTTTACCCGAAGCTACGCCGATAATTTTTTTAACGCCGCCGATTTGCCATTTTTCTATCGCTTGAACTCCCAAATTAACTTCACTAGAACTCGTAAAAACTACGGAGATTTTATGTTTGGGAAAAATCGCTCCAAGTGCGTCTTTCAATGCTGCTGATTGCATTTTATTTTCAGCTTGCCCCTTTATTTGCACAATAACCCGATTGGATATAATGCGAACACTTTCGATATTTTGCTGTGGAAAATATTGCTCTGCAAATATTCTTAATTCCTGTTCCGTCATTGCCTTTTTACCTGATGTGGATATAATGTTCTAGTTCGTTGTATTTCGTTTAGCTTTGGATTATCTTAAAGCATAATATATGTTATTTGGCAAGAGGAAAAAATTATGGCAGATAAAATAAATCCATGGGATAATAACGGAGATATGTGGGAAGAAGCTTCTTCACGCCGGATTATCGACTTTGCAAAAATTACAAAACTGCAAGCACCGAAAGATGATTGGTTCGGATACATCAAATACGGATTATTGGCGTTGTTTCTGTTGTGGATAGTATCCGGTTTCTATCAGGTGCAACCCAGCGAACAAGGGGTAGTCTTGCGTTTTGGTAAATATGTAGCTACTACCGATGCCGGTTTGCACTATCATTTGCCGGTGCCGATTGAAGAAGTTATCAAGGTTAACGTTACACAAGAACGCAGTATTAATTTAGGTTCAGCCGAAAATCGCGATTATCGCAACAGTGCTTTCACGGAGAGCCATATGTTGACCGGAGATGAAAATATTGTCGATATTAATCTGACGGTAGTTTGGAAAATTAAAGATGCCAAAAACTATTTGTTCAGTATGCGCTCTCCGGATGAAACGGTTAGTGTGGCGGCACAATCCGTTTTGCGTGAAATTGTGGGGCAGTCGGAAATGCAACCGATTATTACCGGTGACCGTGGAAAGGTTGAAGATGAAACCAAAGACGAATTACAGCGCGTTTTAGATGAATTCAATGCCGGAGTACAAATTGTGCGCGTTAAGTTGCAAAAAGCCGACCCTCCGAGAGAAGTCGTTGATGCATTTAATGAAGTACAGCGAGCTAAAGCGGATATGGAACGTTTCAAAAATGAGGCAGAGGCGTATCGCAACGAAGTTTTGCCCAAAGCTCGTGGTAAAGCGGCGCAAATTGCCCAAGATGCCGAAGCCTATAAATCTGCTACCGTAAACAAAGCCGAAGGCGAAGCTAAGCGTTTTTCTTCGGTATATAATGCCTATAAAGACGGCAAAGATGTCACGGTTAAAAAAATGTACTTAGATACAATGGAAGAAATTTTACAAAAGGCGCAAAAGGTTATTATTGATCCGGCTAAGCAAGGAAATTTATTGCCAATATTGCCGTTGCAGGGTGCTCAACAGGGAGGGAAATAGGTATGTCTAAAAGTGCTTTTTTACAAAGTTTAATTGTTGGTTGCGGCGTGGCATTGATTCTGTTATTCAGCTCGGTTTATGTGGTTTATCAGCCGGAGCAAGCTATCGTTTTGCAATTTGGTGAACCGATGCGTTTAGTAACTGAACCGGGATTAAAATTTAAGGTACCGTTCATTCAAAACGTAGTGTTTTATGATTCTCGTCTGCTTAATCTTGACCCTCCGGCACAAGAAGTGGTATTGAATGATAAAAAGCGTTTGGATGTAGATAGTTTTACGCGTTATCGAATTATTGATCCGCTCAAATTTTACCAAACTGTTCGCACTGAGGAACAAGCTCGCTCCAAGCTGGCTGAAATAGTAAACTCTTCATTGCGTAAAGTGCTTGGTCGCGTTACTTTGACTGAATTGCTCTCCGAACAACGTACACAAATCATGCAAGATATCAGCAACACGGTTAAAAAAGATGCCGAGGCTATCGGTGTAAGCGTTGCCGATGTGCGCATTCGACGTGCAGACTTGCCTATTGAGGTGATGCAGGCAATTAATCATCGGATGAAGACCGAACGCGAGCGAGATGCCAAAGAATTCCGCGCCAAAGGACAACAACAGGCACAAAATATTCGTGCTACTGCGGATAAAGAAGCAACAATCATTGTCGCTGAAGCGGAGAAAAATGCGCAAATAACTCGTGGTCAGGGTGATCAAGAGGCCGTTACTTTGTGGAACAAAACAGTGGGACAAGATGTAGATTTTTATGAGTTTTACCGCTCACTTGATGCATATCGCAAATCTTTGGCAAGCGAAGAAACATCTTTGGTGCTCTCACCGGATTCTGCGTTTTTTAAATATTTTAATCAAATGATGAAGGCACAATAATGAACAAATTTTTATATCTTTTGACTTTTTTACTGCCCGTATTGCCATGTTGGGCAGAGGATGGAGCTTTGGAAGATATTATTGCCGAAGTTAATCCGTCAGTTTTAAGTATTACCGTAGATACCAAGCAAGGAGAACAAGCTTTGGGAGCAGGGTTTGTACTGAGTGCCGACGGGTATGCGGTCACTAATGCACATGTGGTGGAAGATGCGGAACGTATCAACGTAAGTACTATTTTTGATGATAATTACGAAGCTCAGTTAGTAGGAGCAGATAAAAAAACTGATGTGGCACTGATTAAAATAAAGCATCCGCTGGGCCTTGAACCGGTACGTTTTGCAGATTCGGACAATGTTCGCCTCGGCAATACGGTATTTGCTATAGGTAATCCGTATGGTTTGGGTAATAGTGTATCCAAAGGAATCATTTCTGCCAAAGAGCGCGATATTGAAAAAGGTCCTTACGACAGTTTTTTGCAAACTGATGCAGCAATAAATCAAGGGAATTCAGGAGGTCCTTTGTTTAATACAAAAGGTGAAGTTGTCGGTATGAGTACTGCGATATTTTCTTTGCAAGGAGATAATTCCGGCATAGGTTTTGCCACTCCCTCAAATATGCTGCAATGGATAATTGAGGCCTTGAAAAAAGATGGTCAGGTTATCCGCGGGTGGTTAGGAATGAGTGTACGACCTATTCGTCTAAAAAACGATGATACAGTTGCTCAGTTGGCAATTGCGGTACTGGAGGAAAATTCGCCGGCAGCAACAGCCGGATTAAAAGCCGGTGATGTAATTGAGCGTATCGGTAACATTTCGTTGAAAAATCCGCGACAATTTTCGGCAGATATTGCGACACAAAAACCGGGAACTGTTTTGCCGGCAGTCATTCGTCGTGACGGAGAAATATTAAATATAAAACTTACGGTCGCAGAAATGCCAAAAGAAGATACAACATCTGACAACAAAGAGCTTGATCCTGAAGGTCAACCGCAATTATCGAATTTAGAAGAGCTGGGATTGGATAAAAGCAAAATTAATGACGCGATTGATTTCTCACAAATCGGAATAAAAGCATATTTTGATGAACTTAGTAACGAATTTGTGATTGTAGAATTAGCACCAAACAGTACCTTAGCCGAAAAAGGAATTACCGTAGGGAGTCGCCTTTTTTCCATTGACGGCAAGAAAATTTTCGGGGCAGAAGATTTAAGAATAAAGCTGAAAATTGCTGCGGAAAGGGGAAATTCGCAATTACAATTCAAAAGCGATACCGGTGTCGATACCGTAACAATAAGATTGGAACAAAAATAATGAGCCGCATTGATTTTTATCATTTGCAAAAACAAACTCTTGATGAGGTTTTGCCTAAGCTCTTGGCTAAGGCATACGAAACCGGTGAAAAGATTTTGGTAATGATCGGAACTCCGGAGAAAGTTGAACAAATCAACAGTCTTTTATGGACTTATAACGATGAAAGCTTTCTACCTCACGGCTCTAAAAAAGACGGCTTTGCCGAGCAACAACCGATATGGCTCAGTGACAGCGATGACAATCCTAATCACGCAACATTTCTGTTTTTGACCGACGGAGCACAAGTTAGCGCAGCAAAAGCAGGAGAATTTCAGCGCATCTTTAATATTTTTGATGGTAATACTGAGAGCGCATTAATGCAAGCAAGAGCATTGTGGAAAGAATATAAAGATGCCGGTTTGGAAGTTAATTATTGGCAACAATCGGAGCGCGGCACATGGGAGCGGAAGGCTTAAACGAGTATCACTGGTTTTGAGTCCTTATTTTATGTTTTCAATAGTATCAACGAATATTCAAGCCACGCAAAACAGCTTCAAAATCTTCTCGTTGCGGCGCACAAATATATGCTCCTACCTTTATATCATCAACATCATGCACTAAATAGAATTTGCGCAGTTGCACATATTCTTCGCCGTCGAGGGAATAACTGGCAATATAGCAGCTGTTGCGGCGTTTTAGGCGGTACCAAACATGTTTAGTACCTTTAGGCAATGGAATCGTTGCCAAATCAGAAAATCCATCATTAGTCAGACTGGTAGCAAGCATCGGGCTTTCTTCATTATCATACATAATTGATGCTTTGAACCAATTATTCACATCTGAACGAAGCATAATTCCACACTGATCAAATTGACCGGCAGAAGCAAACTCCCAATCCAAATCGCAACAAAAATCGCCCAATGCATAACAATGAAAGAAATGTCCGTCATCCTTGCGAAAATTAAAACGAGCACAACACCAAAAATCTGTGCGATATTTGGCAGTAACAAACATCCCTTCATCATCAAAACGCACACGTTGCGGTTCGTTCATCCAGTCAAATTGTTTCAGCGTTTCCAGCAGCATTAAAAACTCCTCACGGCATAGTTTGTCATTTTTTCGGCAGCTTCCGTCATTTCAACAGGTTTATTTTTCGGCATAATAATCTGCAAACTGACAATTTGATCGCCCTGCCCCGTCTTTGATTTTATGCCCAAACCTTTCAAGCGCAATTTCTCACCGCTTGAAGAAAACGGCGGCACGGTAAGTGCAACTTTTCCATTAATTGTCGGAACGGTAATTTTTGCCCCTTTAATGGCTTCAACTACTGAAATCGGCAATTCCAGTAAAACATTCAACCCTTCATTTTTAAAATACGGATGTTCCTCAACATTAATCGTAATCAGTGCATCGCCGTTTTCGCCCCCATTAATACCGGCAGAGCCCAATCCTTTCAAACGCATTGTTTGTCCGT
>CADBMG010000117.1 GCA_902795745.1 uncultured Pseudomonadota bacterium | reverse complement strand
CTCCGGCTCTATCCAATTGAGCTACGGGTACATAATTATATTTTGGCGTCGGAGGCAAAAATAATACAACTAACGCATGCATTACTTAACCTCTTTCAAACTTTTTTCGTTTTTTTATATAATTTTACTTGACTTGTCAAGCTTTTCAATGTATTAACAAGCAACAATATTGTTAAAATCAAACTGAGGAATTAAAAAATGTCTAAGAAATGTGATATACTTGGCACAGGTGTTCAGAGTGGTAATAACGTCAGCCACGCAAATAACAAAACGCGTCGTCGTTTTATGCCTAATTTGCAGGTTGTTTCTCTGTTCAGTGAGGCCTTGAATAGAGTTTTTAAGCTGAAGATTTGTTCTAAAACTTTGCGTTCTATTGAACATAATGGTGGTTTGGATTCTTATCTGACCTCTACTTCGAACACAAAGTTGTCTGAAGAAGCTAAGCAAATTAAGAAATCAATTCTTGCTAAAAAAGCTTAATTTTACTCGATTCGCGCGAATATTAAAATACCGCTTTTAAGAGCGGTATTTTTTTCTTGCTATTTTATAAAAGCGGTGTAACTTATTAACGTAACAATTTTTATGAAAGGATATAAAAATGGAAGCCGTTGCAGTTGCTCTTTTAGTATTAGTAGTAGGAATTTTATTCAAATCGGTCGTTATTGTGCGGCAAGGTTTTGAATATACAGTTGAAAATTTCGGTAAATATACTCGTTCATTAAAACCTGGATTTCATATTTTAATCCCGATTTTTGAAAATATCGGCGCAAAAATTAATCGCAAAGAGCAGGTTTTGCAAGTATCTTCCCAAGAGGTTATTACCAAAGATAATGCTATGGTTACGGTTAACGGCGTGCTATTTTATCAGATTCAAGATGCCGTCAATGCCGCCTATCAGGTAGATAATCTTGACTATGCAATAATGAACTTGGTTATGACCAATATTCGTACGGTTATCGGCAGTATGGAAATTGATGAGTTGTTATCTCAGCGTAATGAAATTAACCAAAAATTGTTGTCTGTTGTTGATGTGGCGACAATTCCATGGGGAGTTAAAGTAACACGTGTTGAAATTAAAGACATTACGCCGCCGAAAGATTTGATTGATGCCATGGCTCGTCAGATGAAAGCGGAACGCAATAAACGTGCCGATATTTTGGAAGCGGAAGGTCAAAGACAATCGGAGATTTTGCAAGCAGAGGGTTCCAAACAGGCTGCCATTTTGGAAGCAGAAGGCAAAAAAGAAGCTGCCTTCCGTGAAGCAGAGGCACGCGAGCGTTCTGCCGAAGCAGAAGCTAAAGCAACGTATATGGTATCAGAGGCAATTGCCAAAGGTGATCCGAAGGCACTTAATTACTTCTTAGGACAAAAATATATTGAAGCATTGCAGGGCATTGTAACTTCACCAAACCAAAAGCTTCTTATGCTTCCGGTTGACACTACTCAGGTTATGAGCACGGTTGCCGGTATTTCCGAATTAATCAAAGATGTTACTAAAACAAATCCTAAAACCGGAGCCTAAAAATGCCTTTTACTTTACCATTTTTATTTGATTCTGATGTGACAAATTGGATTGTACTCGGTTTAGTCCTATCGCTTTTGGAAGTGATTGTTCCCGGTGTTTATTTGATTTGGTTCGGTTTTGCCGCATTTGCGATGAGCATTTTGGTTTATTTTATGCCGCTGGTTTTAACTACGCAGTTGATATGGTTTGCCGTATTTTCAGCCGTATTTGCTCTTATCGGTCTTTATATATATGGCTACATATTCAAAAAGACCAAAACTCCGCAAGAATACAGACATCTTAATGATTCGGCAGCGCAATATGTGGGACAAATCGTAACTTTGGCGCAAGATGTTGTTGATAATAACAGCAAAGTGAAAATAGGTGATACATATTGGTTAGCTTATTGTGAAAAACCGCTCAAAAAAGGAGATACGGCAAAAGTAACCGGCGTTAAAGACAATTTGATTTTAGTTATTGAATAGAAAAAAGGAGGATTTTATCCTCCTTTTTAAACTCCTGTAATAAATATCGCTTTTCTGATTTTGCCGCGAGCTCCTTTTTCAAACACTATTCCTTTTTGTTCTGCTTCATTCATAGCCGCAGTCACAATAACCCTTTGTTCTTTTTCAGGTAGAGAATAGAAAAAGGTCTTAGCTACCGGCCAAGTAAACTCGACACAACCATTGGCATAAAAAATAAACAAACCTTTTTCGTCATAAAAAGGGCGTTTTGCCAATGCATCTTTAACCTTTTTTTCCACGTAATCAGCTACACGAACACTATGTTCGTCGTTCAATGAAAGCCTTGCATATTTTATTACATTAATAACTTTCAGCATTTGTTCAATGCTCATCTTTTCTACGCAAGAATCTTCTACATATTATTGCACTGCTTTGATAATATAACTATAAACCATAATTGATAATTAATTATAAATTCTGGACCATGAATGTAGTTGTTCGAATTGTAAAGTCAAGATTTTTTTATTATAAAATCTATTTCCACAGAAAATCGGTTAAAGTTAATATTTCTCGGCGAGCATAAACATCGGCCATTGTCATTGGAAAAACTTCCGGAAATACTGCCATATCGGCAGCACAATAACCATCAAAAAGATGTTTGAATGCCGAACGATAATGTAACATCGGAGCTACTCTGAAGCCGTGGCGTTTAGCCGCCAAATCCAAATCATCACCCAAAGAGGTATTTGTTGCCGATAACTGATTAGGAACCACAATCCAATTAATCTTAGCTCCGCGTGCTGCTGCTGCTTTTTTAGCCTGCCAAATGGCATCGGCATAATCATCACTGTGCGACCAATTTAAATCATCTTTGGAAGAGGCTACGGTTATCAAGGTATGAGCTATTGCAAATAACGAACCATATTTTGCTAGGTCTTTAACATTTATATCGGCAATAATAACTTTTTTCTGATTTTTACTTGATGGAAATTCCGTAACTTGGGTTAATAAATAGGGAAAACTGAGCTTAATTTCATGCTTTTGAGTTAAGGCTCGGCGTTTTTGCATAAATTGGCGTATTGTTGCATTCTCAGAGGTAAGAAATCCTACTTCATAACCGTCGCACCAAAAAGCGGCTGCCAAATTAAGTGCCAGAGTGGTTTTTCCGGTTCCGGTTTGAGAACTGCTGATGACTATAATCGGAATTTGATTCATTATCTTCTTGCCAACTTCATAGAATTATTATCGGCGGTTACAAAACAAGATTTTTTCTGTCGCTTCATATTGGCACAGATTTTGGCAGCATCACGTTTTGCTAATCCTACCACCTTTGAACGATACATTACCCCGTTAGCCGCATTAATTTTTTCAATGGCAATATTATGTACCACAAATTGTTTTGCTAAGTCGTTTTTAACAGAAACGGCATAATTTTTTGCGCGTTTGTAATTTGAAAAAGAACCTATTTGAATTGCATAGCTTCCGCTTTGTACCGACGCAACACGAGTAGCCGGTTTGATACCGGAATTACTGCGGTTTGGCAGAGGAGAGGTTACCTTAGCCAATTTTGTAGTCGGTGCATCTCCGCTATTAATTTCTTTTGTTAGAGCGGCAACATCGACATTGTTCGAGTTCTTGAGAGATTTTAAGCCTTTATCCATCATCAAAGAGGCTTTTTTATCGCGTTCGTTCCAATATTTATGCCCCATCGTAACGGCAATAACACGTTTGTTGTTGCGGTGCGCCGAAGTTACGATGTTATAGCCCGAAGCTGCGGTATATCCGGTTTTCATACCGTCAGCACCGGCAAAATCCGATAACAAATGATTGTGTCCGGTTATGGTTTTACCCTGATAGCGAAAACTTTGCGCCGAAAACCATTTGTAATATTGCGGAAAGTGGTGATAAACCGCCATAGCCAGTGTTGCCATATCGCGCGCAGTTGATTTTTGCGCTGAATTCGGTAAACCGGAGGCATTCTTGAAAGTTGTGTGCTTCATTCCTAATTTTTTGGCTGTTTGTGTCATAATAACGGCAAAATCTGCTTCGCTCTTGGAAAAATGTTCGGCTAAAACGGTTGCACAGTCGTTGGCGGACTTAACAATTACCGCCATAACCGCATCCTTAACAGAAATAGTTGAACCGGCTTTAACTCCTAACTTAGAAGGAGAGCGTCCTGCCGCGGTGGCCGAAACTTTTAATCTGTCGTTTAATTTTAAGCGTCCGCTTTCTAATGCATGAAAGGTGATGTAGAGCGTCATCAGCTTAGTAAGCGAAGCCGGATAACGCAATTCATCGGCATTTTGCTCGTAGAGAACTTTACCGTCATCGGCATTGAGCATTATCGAAGATGTTGATGCAAAAGCATTGTTCACTGCAGCTGACAAAAACAAAACAGCTAAAAATAAAAATTTATTAAACATTTTATTCCTCACACAATAACCATTTCTTCCATTCTAGTGAATAAATGGTAAAAAATCGTTAATATCCATAAAAATTTATATGCATTTTAGGCTATAAACCCAAGAGTCCAGAACAAATTTTTTTGCATATTTTTTTACCTTAATATTTAAAAATCTATTGCTATTTGCTTTTAATTTTGCTAATCTTTACCAAGTTTTGTTTAATAAAGTAATTTGAGGGTGTTTTAACAAAATGGCAGATTTAAATGATGCGCCGATTGATGATATTTTGAAGTCCATCCGCGAGACAATTGTGGAAAAGGAGCGCAAGCAGTATTTTAAATCTTTTTATCCGGCAGGCAGTCGAGTATTGCAACCGGAAGATGAAGTGTTTGAACTTTCGCGCAATATGCTGGTCAAGCGTGAGGATATTCCATATCAACTGGGGGTATGGAGTTTTGATGATGTTGCTAAAAAAATGATGAAAAAATATCGTTCTTATTTTAATCTTCGACCACAACAGGTCAAAAACGGTAGCGTTCGAGTGTGCGTAAAGAAGGACGCATAAACCCTGCTTTATGGGGCGACTTTCTCCTTGAATAATAATTTGAATAGCTGAATATAAAATAATAATGGGAAAGAAAAAATGTTAGAAAAAAATTACAATCCGCAGGATTTTGAAGAAAAAATTTATGAAAAATGGGAAAATGATGGCGACTTTATGCCGGATATGCGTTCAAACAGTGAAGCTTTCGCTATTGTAATTCCGCCGCCGAATGTTACCGGGTATTTGCATATGGGGCATGCGCTTGATAATACGTTGCAAGATATATTAATTCGATACAATCGTATGCAGGGAAAAAAAGTTTTATGGCAACCGGGAACGGATCATGCCGGTATTGCGACACAAATGGTGGTAGAAAAGCAACTCGCCAAAGAAGGTATTACCCGTCACGATTTAGGCAGAGAAAAGTTTATCGAAACCGTATGGAAATGGAAGGCTCATTCCGGCGGAACAATCTGCAAGCAATTGCGCCGATTGGGAGCATCATGCGATTGGTCACGTGAGAGATTTACTATGGACGAAGGATTGTCACGTGCGGTGCGCAAAATTTTTGTATCCTTATATAAAGATGGTTTGATTTATAAAGCTAAAAAGTTGGTTAACTGGGATCCAAAATTGGAAACAGCCGTTTCTGATTTGGAAGTGGTTCAAACTGAAACAGTCGGTAAAATGTATTACTATAAATATCCGTTGGAAAATAATCCTAATGAGTTTATTCATATTGCTACTACACGTCCGGAAACAATGTTCGGCGATACGGCAGTTGCAGTTTCCAAAGATAATCCGAAACTGGCGCATCTTATTGGTCAAAACTGTATTTTGCCGATTGTTAACCGCGTAATTCCGATTATTGCTGATGACCATGCCGATCCGGAAAAAGGTACGGGTGCGGTTAAAATTACACCGGCGCACGACTTTAATGACTTTGAAGTTGGTCGTCGTCATAATTTGCCGATGATTAATATTTTAAATCCGGATGCAACACTCAATGAAAATACACCGTTTGCCGGTTTAAGTACGCAGGAAGCTCGCGTTAAAACTATCGAAAAACTTACCGAACTCGGTTTGATGGAAAAGATTGAAGAACACCCGATGGTTATTCCGTATGGTGAGCGTAGCGGTGCGGTGATTGAGCCTTATATGACAGATCAGTGGTTTGTTGATGCGCCGAAATTGGCAGTGGAAGCGCGTCGTGCGGTTAATGACGGTGAAATGGAATTTGTTCCGGCAACATACAAAAAAACATATTTTGAATGGATGAATAATATTCAACCATGGTGTATTTCCCGTCAATTGTGGTGGGGACATCAAATGCCGATTTGGTATGGACCGGATGATGAAATTTTCTGTGAAGAAAATGAAGAGGAAGCACAGGCCGCCGCCGATAAGCACTATGGAAAACACGAAGAACTGACCAGAGAAACTGATGTTTTAGATACATGGTTTTCTTCCGGTTTGTGGGCATTTTCTACGCTCGGTTGGCCGGAAAATACCGAATATTTAAAAACATTTTATCCTACTTCCGTTCTGGTTACCGGTTTTGACATCATCTTTTTCTGGGTTGCTCGTATGATGATGATGAGCATGTATATGATGAAGCGTGTACCATTCAAAAAATGCTATATTCACGGTTTGGTTCGTGACGAACAAGGGCGTAAGATGAGCAAATCTAAAGGTAACACCGTTGACCCGATGGAAACTATCGAAAAATACGGTGCTGATGCTTTGCGCTTTTTCATGGCTTCATCTGAAACTCAAGGTCGTGATATTAACTTATCCGATTCGCGTATTCAGGGTTATCGTAATTTTGCCACGAAATTATGGAACGCTGCTCGTTTTTGCGAAATGAATAAATGCTATGAAGTTAACAATTTTGATATTAAAAATGCTAAATTGGAAATAAATAAATGGATAATTGCCAAAGCTAAAGAAATGAGCAAAGATGTCTCCGATAATTTGAACAATTATCGCTTTTCCGATGCAGCAAATACTATTTACCAATTCACTTGGGGAACATTCTGTGATTGGTATATTGAACTGACAAAGCCGGTATTTTATGGCGAAAATGCTGATGATATCAGAGAAACACGAGCAGTAGCCGCATGGGTTTTAGATAGAATTCTTGTTATTTTGCATCCGTTTATGCCGTTTGTCACTGCTCAATTGTGGAACAATTTGACCGAGCGTAGTAGCAAACTTATCAAAACCGCTTGGCCGAAAAATGAAATAATTAACGAAGCAGATAAAGCAGATATTGACTGGGCAATTGATTTTATTTCCGCGATTCGTTCTTTACGTGCCGCAATGAATCTGCCGGCTGGTGCCAAACTGCATGTTTACGCTAAAGCAGCACAAGATGATTTGCAGGTTTTGCAAAAGCAAAATAAGTTGATATGCACTTTGGCTCGTTTGGAGACGCTTGAACCGTTAGGTAATAGCGAAATCACCAAAGATATGGTGCAAACGGTTTGCCGTGATGCGACAATTTTAATTCCGCTCAAAGGGGTGGTAGATTTTGCTGCTGAACGTGAACGCCTGAATAAAGAACTTGAAACATTAAATAAGAATTTGGAAGGTTATGCGCGTAAGTTGAGCAATGAAAACTTTGTTGCCAGAGCACCGGAAAAAGTAGTGGCTGAAGAAAAACGCCGTCAATCGGAAGCACTGGAAAACAAAGCTAAAGTGGAAGAGGCTTTGGCGCGTATTGCTAATTTTTAAGGAGAAAATTAAATGAAAAAATTGATATTGAGTATTGTTGCCGTTTGCATGCTATCAGCTTGTGCAACCGATCCTTATACCGGAGAAAGCAAAGTTTCCAAAACAGCATGGGGAACAGGTATCGGAACAGCGGTAGGTGCCGGATTAGGGGCGATTATCGGTGGAGAGAAAGGTGCATTAATCGGTGCCGGAATTGGTGCTGCTACCGGTGCAGCCAGCGGAGGGTATATGGATGTTCAAGCCCGTAAATTACGCCAAGAGTTAGCCGGAACCGGTGTGCAGGTGGCACGTGATGGCGATAATGTTCGCCTGATTATGCCAAACAGCATTACTTTTAATACCAATGAAGCAACTATAAAAACAAGCGCAAATAAAGTGCTGGATTCAGTAGCATTGGTGGCAAAAGAATATGATAAGACCAAATTGCAAATCGTAGGTTATACCGACAGTACCGGCAATGATAAAATAAACATTCCGCTTTCCCAGCGTCGAGCTTTGGCGGTGGCTAATTATTTAGCTTTGCGCGGTGTTCCGGCAGAACGTTTGAACGCTTACGGTGCCGGTGCGCAAAATCCGATTGCTTCCAATGCAACAGAAGAGGGAAAATCGCAAAATCGCCGTGTTGAAATTACGCTGATTAATGCGCAATAGTTTTGTACTCTTTGCCATTGCGAGATTGCAGAGTTACTGCTTGTAAATGATGTTGAAAAATGAGAAATCGGTAACTTTTATTATTTTTTGCTCATAAAAATATTTGTTGCAGAGATAACAGTCTATGCAATCTTTTTGTAAAGATAGGAGAAGATTATGCCAACTTGGGAAATTGAGGATAAATTCAGCGGTGCTGTCTGTGGTATTGATGAAGCGGGACGAGGACCATGGGTTGGTCCGGTAGTTGCAGGTGCTGTTATTTTTTTAAATCGTAATGTTAATTCGGAACTGCTCAATAATCTTAACGACTCAAAAAAACTTTCAGCTAAAAAGCGAGAAATATTGTTTACTTTGCTGCAGGAAGAAGAAAAAAAAGGCAATGTCTGTTGTGGAATAGGTTTAGCTTCGGCGCAAGAAATTGACGAGCTTAATATTTTGCAAGCAACTTTTTTAGCTATGTCGCGCGCAGCGGAAAAATTATCGCAAAAGCCAACGCAAGCACTGATTGACGGCAATCGCTTGCCGGCAAAATTTATTTGCCCTACATCATGCTATATTGGTGGAGACGCTCGTTCTTATTCTATTGCCGCAGCAAGCATTTTAGCTAAAGTTTATCGTGATAATTTGCTAAAAGACTTGGCTCAGAAATATCCTTATTACGGTTTTGAAAAAAATGCCGGCTACGGCACAAAAGAGCATATTGCCGGAATTAAGGCGCACGGCTTAACGCCGGAACACCGCCGTAGCTATAAACCAATTAAAGAGTATATTGATAATACTTTTTATTAAGTGTTTACTTTTGATTAAAAGTATTATACTATAAAACAAAACAATCGGCGATTGTGCCGCAAATATTAACATTATGAGGTAAATTATGAAAATTACATTATCAGGAAAACAGGTAGACATAAGTGACAGACTGCGCAAACGTGTTGAAGAGAGCTTGGATGCGTCGGTAAGCAAATATTTCAGTTCACCGATAGCCAGCAGTGTGTACTTTTCAATGGATGGCGAAGATTTTCGTGCCGAAGTAACGGTGCACCCAGCTAAGAACATTGTTTTGAAAGGTACGGGAGTTGGCGCAGATCCTTATTCAGCCTTTGATAATGCCAATGAGCATATTGCCACACGCTTGCGTCGGCAAAAAAATAAGCTCAACGATCATAAGGGTAAAACCGGTTTGGTCGAGATGGCTCACGAATCTGTGTTTCCATTAACCGAAACCGAAGACGAAATGAGCATTGATGAATCTGCTCCGTTAACTATTGCCGAAACCGATGCAAATATCAAAGTTTGTACGGTTAGTGAAGCTGTTATGTATATGGATTTAGCCGATGAAGCAGCTCTGATGTTCCGTAACAGTGCCAACAACCGCATCAGCATGGTATATCGCCGTAAAGACGGTAATATCGGTTGGGTAGAACCGGCAGAATAAGGTTCAATAATTTAGAAGGATAAAAAATGAATATTTCGGACATTTTGTCGGAAGATATGGTTTTGCTCAACATTGACGCTGATAACAAGCGTCACTTGTTGGAGCAGGTTGCTGCATTTGTGGCTGAAAATAAGACACTTGATAAAAATGCCGTTTTCGAAGCCATTTTGGAACGCGAAAATCTCGGTTCTACCGGCTACGGTAACGGTGTGGCGTTTCCACATGCGCGCATCAGCGGTATAAACAAACGTGTTACGGCGTTTGTACGCTTAAATAAAGGCATAGATTATGATGCACTTGATGGTAAAAATGTTGATTTGTTGGCGTTTTTAGTTTCTTCCGAGCAAAATGGCGAAGATCATTTGCAAGCGTTGGCAACTTTTTCGCGAGTTTTGAAAAATGACGATGTCTGCCGACAAATTCGCGAGGCAAAAACCGCGCACGAAATTTATATGGCACTACAACGCTAATATATCCTATTTAGAACAAAGAAGGACGATGCATTCAGCATCGTCCTTTTTCGTTAAATAAATCCTTTTGCTTGGGCTATTTTGGTAGCATCGTCGTGCATATCGAATTTCCGACGATAGATACTGATTAGCTCTTTGGCATTTGGAAGATAAAGCATTTTAAGCTCAATTTCTTTCGACAAGGGCATTTCAATCAGTTGCAGATACTTTGCCATAATATCATCGGCATTTGGCAGCCCAAAGATATTCATAAGCAGATCCTCATGCAGTGTGTGTCCGTTCTCCACATAAATCTTAACCACATCTGAGGCATTTGGCAGGTTAAACATATGGGCACAAGCTTCATCGGAGAACTCATATGCTTTATCATGCCGCATAAACCTTTCCGACCAACTCTTATCCAATAAGCTGATTTCTGCTACCGGCACAAGGTTATAGTAGCGCAAATAGCTATAAACCAGCTTTTCGGCATCCGGTAAATTCAGTACTTGTAACTGCTGTTGCTCTGTTAGCTCATAGCCTTTTTTGACATCCAAACGAATGTTTTCATCTGAACTCATGGCCTCTCGTTTGCGAATTTCTGCTTCACGAATGAACAACCGCACATAGCAAATCATTAAGCTTAACAAAGCAGCCTGCCCGTAAAGTTCAAAATGATCCGAACAGAAGTAAACGGTACTGCCAAAAACAGCTATAATGCCAAAGGTTGTAAGAGCATACAACTTTCCAATCCTAAATCTGTCGGCATAACTGACCAAAAAAAATATCCCTGAGCAGAACGCTGTTGCCAATAATACGGCATTGACTGTTATGAACTCCGTTCCATTCTTTTCACTCAAAATGGTACACAATGTTAAGAATACCATAAAACCAATGAAACATATTTCCTTGAAATACGCCTCATAAAATGCTGCAATTTTTCTCATAATTATTAAATTAAAATTTATAAATAATGTTTTCTGCACCTCTATAATACCTTTTTCTGTCTAAAAGTCAAATTGTTTTTAGTAATATAATTAACGAAATTTGAAAAGTACATCAGCCGCCGATTTTAATGACGGAGTAAAAAAATAAACATTTAGTTGGAACGAAGTGAAGCAATCTCAAGAAGAAAGAAGCTTATCATACGTTTGAGATTGCCGCGCTCCTGATAATTGCCATCAATGACGAAATATGTTCCTTGCAAATGAAATGTATATCTTTTATTTCCAATACCTTATTCTTTGCTTGATGTATGAGCGTTTTGCTCCATAAGGTCAAACAAAAGCTGAGCGATTTTGCGATTGTTTATTTTAT
>CADBMG010000116.1 GCA_902795745.1 uncultured Pseudomonadota bacterium | reverse complement strand
TTTATTACGAATCAATTCCCAAACTATATTTTTTCGACCTGATTATAATCAAGTTCCATTGGCGTTTCACGCCCAAAAATGGAGAACAACACCGTTACGCGGTTGCGCTCCGGATCAACATCACGCACTGTACCCACAAAAGAAGTAAATGCACCTTCCGTAACGCGAACTTGTTCACCGATTTCAAAAGCAACCTCGGCTTGAGCACGACCTGTACCCTCTTCAATCTGATTCATAATACGCTGAACTTCGGCATCGCTAATCGGCATCGGTTTGATACGACTACCCAAAAAGCCACTAACTCGCGCCGTATTTTTAATTACAAGCAGAGTTTCATCACGAGTTTTCGGATCATCAATATCCATTTTAACCAGAATATATCCCGGAAAGAATTTCTGTTCTTTAATTTTCGGCTTATCACCTTTACGCGGAACAACCACATTCTCAGACGGCACCCAAACTTCCTGAATACGATCTTCCATTTTTTTCAAAACAATCTGCTCTTTAATCGATTCGGCTACCTTTTTTTCTGAGCCTGAATAAACATTAACAACATACCAACGCGCTTGCATTTGTTTCAATCCTTTAACCTAATTGCAAAATTTTATCAACACCCCAACCTAAAACCATATCAACAGCGAAGAAAAACGCCGTAGCAATGGCCACCAAAACAATAACCATTGTACAGGTAGGAATGACCTCTTTTCTGGTCGGCCAAGTAACCTTTTTAGCTTCTTGTTTTACTTGGCGAAAAAACTGTATCGGACTAATACTCATCTGTAACCCTTGCATAAAATACGGCCGCAGCCATAGTTAAACCTAAGGCAATATACATATTATTTGTCACAGATGTCAAGCGTTTCTTTACACATATATAAAAAAATTATGCTTTTTCTGTTTCAGCATAAAAAATCTGTAATTTTCAAACAAAAAAGGTTCAAGGTGCCTCCCGACAGCTTGAACCTCCTCTCAAATTAATCTGCTAAAAATACCCTATCAGGTGCCTCGCGGCAGCTGCCATATGACGAAAAAATCGCTATATATATCGTATAACATCAAAAATAATCTTTTTAAAAGAGTCTGATTACAACTATTCTGGGGAGGATAGATAATTAAATAACCAGACTCAGCACCGCATGGTATCTCACGATAACAGACGGCTAATAAACTTTAAGCAAAAAGATTTTCTCTTCGCTAAGAGAACAATATTGGGTAGCACAATAAATACATAAAAATCAAAAATTGGTGTATTATTAACATCAATTTTGACAAATGTAAAGATTTTTTTGTAATAGTTTTTAAAAATTAAGTGACAATGGTCGAAATATTACTGTTAAAACGTTGTCCTTTTTGCAAACCGCTGTGTCCGCGCTCTGCCACAACCAAAGCATCAATATATTTTCGTGTTTTTTCCGAAATACATATTGAAATAGTTATTTTAACAGTTTTACCCGACTTAAAAACAAACTCCGATGCGGCAATTGTTCTCCTGATATTTTCACAATATTCCTGAGAGTGTTTGGCATTTTCTTTAAAGACCATCATCAATTCTTTATCATTATAACGATAAAACTCTGTTTCATACGGAAATTCACTGATTTTGTTAATCAGCATCTGTTCCAATACCGAAATATTTTTTTCGCCGATTTGTTCAATAACTTTCTGCCTATTATCAATGCAAAATACGCAAACCGAATATTTGAATAAAAACTTAGTTGCCGCACGCGAAAGATAGGTATTGAAACTGCTGACATTTTCTAAATAATCATGACGATAACGATAGCACAAATCAAGCATGGTAACTAAGCATAAAATTACCGCAAACGACAGGCCAAATAAACTTATTCCCGAGGAACTGCTCGCATAAACAAGCCCTATAAACATAGCACAATCGGCATAAAACAACCCCGTATTTATCACCGTATTTTTAAAACTGATATTGATAGCCAGAACACTCAAACATACCAACCAAACAATTACCGCCCAAAGTGGCATTGCTTCCCACGCTACATTCAAATAAGGTATTAATGAAACATACATACCAAAATGCTGAATAAGTGCCATTTCTGCAAGCATTATAATTACAACAATTTTACCATAATCAGATCGCAAACGACATGGCGGTAAAAGATAGAAAATCAATAAATTAAGCGGCAATACAAAACAAATGCAAATATACTCATAACGCATCGGCAGATCTTGTCCGTAAGTTTTCTTCAACCAATTGATAGATAAGAAAACAATTGCCCCCAACAAAAAACTAAAAAAAGGTTTTGACTGATTGGTAATATATAAAAATGCCAAACTTATGCCGGAAATTGTTAAAAAAATCCCGTAGAAAATCTGACTTAACGTAAATTCAAAAGGGTTTTGAGCGTAAAAAGCCACCAATGTAAGCAACAACAAAAAGGCCGGTAAAAACGAACTTTTGATTGTTTTACATATGTATTTGATACTATCGGCAAAAGTATGAGTCACCTTAATTTTCTCCCTAACTTGCCGCTATTTTTAGCATTAAAGCGTTTATTTTTATTTAATAAAGAATTATTTGCTTCAAAAAATCAATTAAGCCTCTGTCCACACGATGCGACATTGAGCTAATTCAGCCCCGGAGTTTTTATCACAAATGCTGTGCAAACTCTCATCAGCTTCATGATATGTTGCAACTGTAACAGTTTCGCCGTAAAGTGCCTCTTTTTTAAAACACAACTCAATTTCGCATGGGCGATGATTTAAGCGATATTCATGACTGATACTCTCGCTTGCCCACAAAGGATAAACAGCATTATTAACGTGATTATTTACATCAATATCATCAAATCTAACCATAAAATCGCACCGATTCGTTTCTCGCGGCAAGGCCGGTATTTTCGGAAAATCAGTATTAATCACGCGTTCACCCAATGTTTCATAATCCGGAAAATATTTTTCGAGCATAACCGGACGCCGACGTACAACATCTATCAACACCCATTGACTGCTGCCTTTGATAATAACATTTCCCGATTCGTCATAAACCAAAAAATCACGCACCGCGCCCCAAAGTTTTTTTTCTGCCGGCCACGTTTCAATTTTAAAATGCTCGTGCAACTTCGGAAAACGACTTATCTCCAACAAATAATTAGAACCAACCCACGAAAGATTCTTTTCCAAACAATTTTCCAATCCCAATCCGAACGAATCAGCGTGCTCAATTGCCACATCTTGCAAGAGGTTCATCAAACTCAACAAACGCAAAAAGCCATGACAATCTGTTTCATAGCTTTTTACGATATAATCTTTAACGTATTTGGAAACGCGCATTTTTTAAAAGAGTTCCATATTGCGCGTCAAACCGGCGACTCGATATGTTTCAAAGCGATTCTCCAAACGTTGAGTATAAATCTCGCCGGCTTTATCATTGCCGGAATGATAACGTTTTGCTGCTTTTTTCCAATCGCGACCATTGGCAGAATACAACGAACGAAGATATTTCGCGCTGTAACGCACGTTTTTAACCGGATCTAACATATCTTCAAGCGAAGAAAACTCTTTGCCGTGATATTTTAAATTAATCTGCATACACCCGACATCAATACTTCTGGCATTGCGTGCCTGTGCTTCCTTAATAGCTTTTACCGCTTCTTCTTTATTGGCATAATAATGACCTTTACCTTCAATATTAACGGTCCACGGCCATGCCACGTAGCGATTTTGTAAACTGTCCCACTTACCGCTTTCAACTACCGCAATTGTTTGCAGCAAATCGAAACCGACGCCGTATTCAAGACCGGCCTGCTTGGCGGCCGCTGAACAAACAGAACTATCATGAAGTTGCTGTTTTACCGGCAAAACATCAGTGTCTTCGTTAGCATAAATAGCATTGCTTGATAATACGAGCGCGCTGATGAGTAAAATAAAAAACTTGTTAAACACGAGATGTGTCACCTTTTTCTGACTGTTTGAAGTGCATCCGGCATCCCATCTTTTAAGAATTTCAGCCAAACTTTTACAACATTACTGTCGGCATCTCATAACAGTGATCGCTATATTAACCGTTTTTTAAAGTTAATTTAACGAATTGTTAACATTCCTGTCTGATATAGCACCTATTTTTTTAAAAATCCAGTAAAAATATACTTTTTATTAATTTTTTCGACTTTTTCTTGATTAATATATTGATTTGACGATGTTTATTTTTTTATTTTAATTAATGGGAATGCTGTTTTATCTGTAAAAAAATCCTGCAGATTACAAATACTGCAGGATTTTCTTGTAAACATCTGGTTTTTTATTCCACCGGTTTAATATGCCAAATATGGTCGGCATATTCCATAACCGAGCG
>CADBMG010000115.1 GCA_902795745.1 uncultured Pseudomonadota bacterium | reverse complement strand
TTTTTAGCAAAATGGCATAAAAACGCCGAAATAGTAACAAATTTTTAATTAAACGAGAGTATTATGGCGAGAATTATCTAAATTAAATTTGCTAAAATTAAATACTGTTGCGGAGTTAAATTTTCCGCTCTTGCGGTAGTGTCAATGCCGGCTTTTTTACAAAAATTTATCAAATCAGGAATGCTTTTTAAGCTTTGTCTGAGCATTTTACGACGTTGACCGAAAGCGAGTTCGGTTAACTTTTCCACTTTATTTAAAGTTTTAATATCAGGTATTTGCGACAGCGGCTGAAACAAAAGCACGGTTGACCAGATTTTGGGAGCCGGAACAAAACAGTTGGGATTTAAATTGAACAGAGTTTTAATCTTACAGGTAAGCTGTGCCATAACCGAAATTCGTCCGTAATTTTTATTATTCGGTTCGGCAGTTATTCGTTCGGCTACTTCTTTTTGAAACATTAAGGTCAGACTGTTAAATTGTTCCATATTCTTAATCCAATTCAACAGCAACGGAACAGAAATATTATACGGCAAATTGCTGATAATGTTTTTAGGTAAGCTGCTTGCTTCGTCAAACGGATATTTCAGTGCATCTCCTTCAACAATTTGCATTTTGTTTCCGTATACTTCTTTAAGTTCATTCATAATTTGAATACATCGACTGTCCATTTCTATAACAGTCAATTTATCCGGATTTGCTTTTAAAATGGCTCGGGTTAAGCCGCCGGGGCCGGGGCCGATTTCATACACACATTGCCCGCTGAAATCATTTTTGTTTTGAGCTTCCAAAGAGCTGCGGATTATTTTATCGGTAATATTCATATCAAGCAAAAAATTCTGTCCCAAAGACTTTTTTGCCAATAAGCCGTATTTTTCAACAGTATCACGCAGACTAGGTATTTCGGTCATTATATTTTCTTTTCAATCAGAGCGCGATTACGCAAATCTTTGATGTATTTATCGGAAAATTCTTCCAATTTTTTATTTTCCAAATAACGTTTTATTTGGTTGCGGTCCGGAAGCGATTGCGCATCGGTTTTCGGATTAAATATTTTTTCCATTTTGAATATATAATAATCATTTCCGTAAGCAATCGGGTTGGATACGGCACCTTCTTTTAGCTTAACAATGGCATTTTCCAAAGTAGGAGGAAGCTTACCTTTCAGCACCCAACCGAGCCGACCGCCGTTAGCGGCACTCGGACTTTGTGAAAATTGCATTGCATATAATTCAAAACGAGGATCTTGACGCAATATTTCAACCAAATCGTTCAAGTCCTTGGCGTCTTTTTTATTGATGACAATTTCGGATACCATATATTTTTGTGTTTTCATATCTTTTTTAATGTCATTAAGGGCACGTTTGATTTCATTTTCACCCACACCGATACGACCGTGACCTTTGTTGGCAATTAATTTTTTCCAAGCCAGGTCGGATTCTATTTGTTTAACCCAAACATTCATACTTACTTTTGATTGTCCGAGTATGCTCTTTAACTGTCCGGCACTCATTCCGTTAGCTTTTTCAAATTCACGTACGGCCGCTTTTATCTCTTGCGGAGTAACCTGAACTTTATTTTTCTTTGCTTCTTGAATTTTCAGCTTTTCGTCGATTGCCGCTTGTAATACCTTATTTATAATCATTGATTTTGTTTTGGCATTATACGGAATGCCGGTAGTCATAATGAAAGCATTTATACGGCTTTGCATATCATTACTGCTGATGATTTCCCCATTGACTAAAGCATATATTTTGAGGCTGTTTCCGTATAATGTAATAGGTTTAAGTTCTTCAGCTCTTTTACGTTCGGCTTCTTGCTGAGCCTTTAATTGAGCTTCATACGCAGCTTTTTGCCGTTCGTATTCCTCCATTTGTTTGCGAGCTTCTTCTCTTTGGCGATCCAGTTCCTTTTTTTGCTCATCGGTTAATTGTTGATACATTTCCGCGTTTCGGCGAAACATAATGGAATTGGAATTCGGCTTTTCCATACGCGAAGCCGAATCTATTCCCTGTAAATCAACATCAGCTGCTACAGCCGATTGTGCAGACAATAAAAAAGCAGTGAAAAAGAATACAAATTTTTTCATATTAACTCCTCATTATTTTAGGAACCGACACTACCGATAGTCTTTAAGAAAAACGTTATACCGAATTCGTAATCATTGTCCAAATCCGGGTTACTACTGTTATATTTCTTAACCGTCGTATCAACCTTGAAACATTCATCTTCATAAATAACGCTACCGCCATGTTCCAAAGTGCCGCGGCTTTTAGAAGTCAGATCACGTAAATTATAAACAGACACCTTCCAAAACTGTGAAATTTCCGAACTTAATGCCATATATAATTCTTTTCGCTCAGAATACAAATCATTATAATATGTATTCCCTTGCAAAAAGATATAAGATACATCGGCACGCAAAAACGACGGACCGGCACCAACGCTAAGTTCGCTATATTTCGCATCTAATGTTTCTTTATCTAAGCGAAAACGATAATTTAAATCCAAATATTCATTCGGCTGAGCGTTAATACGTCCGACCAAATCGCTGAAATGATTCTTATTTTCACTGTCCAAACTATTAACAAAACCGGAATCCCGCTTGCGCTCAAAGCTTTGAGCAATAAACGAAGAAGTGCGCCCGATAATGTTACCGTATGTGCTCCAACGCAAACCATAACTCACTCGACTGCCGGTATCATTGCGGTCATAACCGGCATAACGATCCAAATCGAGCACATTAGTATCATCAAAATAAACGTCGGCACTGTCTTCATTAGGAATTTTATCAAGTTTATTACCGCCATCCGGAGCTACCACACCGACAATAACCGGCTCTAATATTTGCCGCGAATCCTCTGTTGCCCTGACAAACGGCAAACGCCATTCCACGCCGGCTTGCGGGAAAAAGCGCGTGGTGGTTCCGGTATATGTATCATTCGCCGTATAGCGATAGTCATTAATGTAATAAGCATCAGATTTTAAAGAAGCCACAAAACGATATTTTTCTCCGAAGCGTGTAGTCATCGGCAATTCCCAATAATTTATCGCTGTAAAACGTTGCGTTTCCTCACCATTTTGATGATAAACCGAGGCTGTATTCAATTCAGTCTTAAAATAGGAACCTATTTTACTAGGATCTGAATACATCTCTACATCAATCAGCGGAGCTACAATCGGTTTTTGTGCATTAATTCGACGATATTGCCCCTCGTTATTACGACGCAAATTATAGCTGAGCATCTTATAATAAAAAGCTTCTATCGAAGCATAATTCCGCCCCTTGAAACGCTCAAATTGGACGTGAGAATTAAGCCAAGCATCATCTTGGTGCGGCAAACTTAAGTCCTTTAAATATATATAGTCAGATACATAGCGTAAATCATAAGTCATACGCCATAAATCGTTTATATCGTAACGCCCGTCGGCAAACAAATAGCCGCGTTTCTTACGTCTGCTATCTTTAGCGCTGTCGTTATCTTCCATAAAACTACCGGCTATATTGGTGCGAGCATTATAAAAATAATGACTGTAAGCACCACCGATAATCGGTTTTTTATCACTGGAGAAAGTCGGAGAAAATAGCACATTGGTCTGGTCATTTACTGCCCAAAAATAACGCGGCTGAATAAAACTCCCCAAATAATTGGAACTGCCTATATTCGGCATCATCAATCCCGAACGACGCTTAACCGTAGGATCAGGGTGCGTCAAAAACGGAGTATAAAAAACCGGCACATCTTTAATACGAACCACTGCATCGGTATAGTTCATATCGTGCGATGTCTCGTTGTGTTGGACTTTGCGTGCGGTTACCATCCACAAAGGAGCACTGCCTTCGCATATATCACAAGCAGTATATCCGGCATTATGCAAAACCTTGGTCATATTATCCTTTTTACGAAA
>CADBMG010000114.1 GCA_902795745.1 uncultured Pseudomonadota bacterium | reverse complement strand
TTTGGGAATTGATTCGTAATAAAAAAGGGGCGGTGTCACCGTTCCTTTTTTATTGCAATCATAACAAAAAATTGCCTGAATTATAGGGTATGGAAAAATACCGTGCTTTACCAACAATCAAGGCTAAACCGGAAGTTTGTTGCCATAACAGAACTACCGGTTTATCTGTGATATCTACTTGATGTATGGCAATGCGTTAGCCAAATCTTCTTCGGTATTAATATCGGCAGGAGCTTCTTGCACCAACTTTATGTTATCGACTAACATGGCTCGAACTTCCATGCCGTTTTCCAATGCACGCAATTGTTCCAAAGCTTCGCGTTTTTCCAAAACACCTGTCGGTAACGAAACCATCTTTTGCAAAGATGAAGCCTTAAATACGTAAATACCGATGTGATAATATAAATCCTGATTCGGGCATTTTTCCGGATTACGGGTATATGGGGCAGTGGCTCGGGTGAAATACAGACAGCGGGCCTCTTTTTCACCTTCTTTCAGACCCATAATAATCTTAACTACATTCGGATTATTTTTATCTTCTTCTGTTTTTATCAACATACCACAAGTTGCAATATCGCAACCGGTACGTTCAATCATTTCCACCAGAGGTAAAGTTACCTTCGGATCAACATTAATATTATCGCCTTGAAAATCGACTACTATATCATATTTTGTTCCATCCGGATCAAGAACTTTTAATGCTGCGGCAATACGATCTGTACCGCTTGGTAAATTAGGATCGGTCAAAATTGCCGTTGCTCCGAATTTTTTGCATTCATCAACAATTGCCTGATCGCCGGCGGCAATGGCAATATCGGTATTAAGAGCTTTTTTTACATTTTCATACACTCGTTGCACCATTGTTTTACCATTAATCATTCTGAGTGGTTTGTTCGGTAAGCGTGTTGCGGCCAGACGAACCGGCATCAATGTTATAACTCTGCTCATGTTTTTCTCCTTATTTTTATTGATTAATTCCATATTGCGCATTATTCATCTGCGCTGAAAATTCTTGCTTTATTTTATTCATAATCGCCATTTTTTCATCTGTATCATACTTAGCGGTTGTTTTGTTCCATACCGTATCCGGCCAATCCGGATCATCGGCTCTGCGGCAAACTACATGAACGTGCAATTGAGGGGTCAAATTACCTATCATTGCTACGTTATCTTGGTCGCAGGGAAACAGTTTCATCATCACACTTTCCGCCAAAGCAATTTCCCTCATCAACTGTATACGTTCTTCCATGGATAAATCTGTCATGTTTTTTACATTTTCTTTCATCGGCACCAAGAAAATCCACGGATAATATTTGTTATCTTCAAATAAAACGCGGCATAATTTCAAATCAAGCAGATAATCTTTTGCGGCCAAACCGGCTACCAATTGAAATGTCATTTATTTACCTCCAACACTTTTTATTTGTATTATTTGTTTTACATCAATATTTTCTTTTGCGCAAAGATTTTCTACACTCTGCCCACCATGAATATCTTCTGCCGTAACACCGGTTTCTATGCATAGAATCGGCGTAATACCTGCATTTATGCCGCCTTTAATATCTGTACGCACCGTATCTCCAATCATACACGTTCTGTTTTTATCAATACTTATGCCGTCAGAGAGCAATTTTGCAAAAACAAAATCATAAATGTTTTTGTGCGGCTTGCCATATTCCAATACTTCTGCACCCAAATTGCGAAACATCTGAGCAATCATTCCGTTTCGTACCACAAAAACGGCGTTGGAATTCGGAACTAAATGATGCCCTTCTTTGGCGGTAAAGTCAGGATTTGCGTTTAAAACCGGTAAGTTCAAGTCAACGGTTTGTTGTACAATATCATTGAAAGGTTCTGCCGTTAAGGTGTCCCACTCGCAAATATTGCCGTTTTCATCAAGACGAACCGGCCAAAAATAGTCGGCTGATTGCGGATATTTTTTAATCGTATCTGCATAGACGTACGGTACTCCTATATACACAAAATCGGCATTATTTAGCGTTTCTACCTGTTGGTATTTTGTTCCGATAAAGGCTTTGCTGTGAGGCTTACCGATAACGTAATATTTGAGAGGATTTTCGCACTTTTCAAAACGAATATCACTAATCCTTAAATGATGGAGTAATAAATCGCCGGAACTGATTAAATAATTATAATGTTCGCCGTAAATTAAGCCCCTTTTCTGGTAAGAAATACGCAAATCATCACTTATTGCCGACGAATTGGAAACAATAGCCACAGTTTTGCCTTGTTTAATTAAATCAGCCATAACTTCGCGACTACCCGCGTAAAAACCGTTGCCTTCCCAAAAAACTCCGTAAGCATCAAAAATAAAAATATCAAACTTTTCTGCTATTGCAGTTAAATTGTTATATATCATTTGTAGCTCCGCATCATTGCAAATTTTACCTTATACGGCATTTTTCGTTCTTTATATTCGGGATGGCGCTGGCAAAATTCTTTCCATTTTGCGCGGTACGATTTGCCTTTGACTTCTAATTCCGGTATAATCCATAATTTTTTATCATAAAGCAAAATTTCTTTTTTACCTAATGTTGCGCTTTTAAAATCAGATTGCTGTAAATTTTGTAATAACCTTAAAACAGATGCCGCCCGCGGAATATATTTTTGCCGTAAGAATTCCGCAATCACTCGAAATTGTATCTCAGATGATTGTTGTAAAAAATCTGACAAAGAAAAATAGTGCACTTCGCCAAGTTCATAAAAAACATTGCCTTCCATCCATTCCAAAACACAATTTTGAATATATTCATCAGCATTTTGTAAGCGTTCTGCCGTTGCTGCTAAATTATTGACCGTAATTCCAGTATGTTTTGCTAAAATAGGCAGAAATTTTCGAATTTTATTACGCAGATAACGCTCATCGCCATTTGATTCATCTTCTATCCATCGGATATTTCGATTTTGCAAATATGCGCGCAAATCATTAGGATCGGTGTGCAAAAATGGGCGCAATATAATCAAATCATCAATGATTTCAAGCTCACGCATGGCGCATAAACCGTTAAGTCCGCTGCCCCGTTGCAAGCGCATTAAAAAAGTTTCAGCCTGATCTCGCAAATGATGAGCCATCATTACGCAATTTACTTTATTTTCACAGCACCATTCATTGATTAGACGATAACGCGCATGACGTGCCGCTTCTTCCACTCCGGTCAGAGGTTTTGTGTCAGTCCATTGTAAGATGTGGTGTTCAATTCCGTATTGCGCCATAATTTCAGCCACATATTCAGCTTCTTGATGCGAATCGGGACGTAGACCATGATCCACAGTCAAAGCTACAACACGCCGACCATATTTTGATAATTCTTCATTTGCCATTAAAACGAGTGCCAGCGAATCAGCCCCGCCGGAAACACCGACCGCCAAAGTTTTATCATCAATACTATATTTATTAAGCAGTTTTTCCACTACTTGCACCCGAGCTTCTTGGCTTCAGCACCGGCTTTGCGCTTCAATTCGGCATTTGCTTTAGGAAATTCATCATCAAAACTCATGAATACAATGCAGGCACTTTTGGTATCTTTAAGATTTTCCAATGTTATTCCTAAGCGGTACAAGCTGTCCGGTGCTTTGTTTCCGCTTTTATAATTCTGATAACCGTTTTTGAATGCGATTTTTGCCTCATTTAATTTGTTTTGCTTAGTATAAACCTCACCTAACCAATATTGAGCATTACTGGCAAGAGCATGCTTCGGTTGTTCTGACAATATATTTTTAAATGCCAATTCCGCTTCGTCGTACAGTCCGTTGTTATAAGCCTGCATACCGGCGGCGTACATATCTTCGGCATTGAGTTTTTCAGCAGGAGTTGAAGCTTGAGGTTCTTCCTGTGTATTTTCATTATTGCTACCGGCGTAGGAGCCTCCGTCAACCGGCGTCAG
>CADBMG010000113.1 GCA_902795745.1 uncultured Pseudomonadota bacterium | reverse complement strand
TATACATATAAATACCGGCAGTCAAATCCGGTTTGGCACTGGATAAAATACGGAAAGTGTTGGCTATGAAATACACACCTATACCTGTTACCAGCCATGCAAGCAAAACAGCTCCTACCGAAGCACCTTGCGCCATATTTTGCGGTAAGCTGTATATACCTCCGCCAATCATGGAACTGACTACAATACCGGCTAATGCCAATACACCCAATCCGGCATTTTTCTTATTGGTAACGGTTGATTTTGGCACTCGTCGCAAATTATTGATTTTTTGATCAAAAGCCATAGATTTTTCCTTTCAACATAAAAAAAGCGGCTTAACAAATCACCTTGCAAGCCGCTTTGTACTTTTTTAAACTCGTACCGGCTCGGCGGTTTCAAAATTCTAGAATCCCAAACATGTCAGACAATATCCGAATTGCTCGGTAATATTAAGATAATTGTGATAAAGCTGGAATTCACTATGCTTTTCCACTCCTCGCAATTCTAATTCGTGCTTTAATGAACGATTGAGCCACATTTCTGCGTGCCCCTGAGCTATTTCATCATTAATATGCGTATCAAAATATTCCACATATTCGGCTGCCCAACCGCCAATCAACTCACCATTTTTATCTTTACCCCAACAAATACCTACACCGGTAGCAATGGCTTTATGTTCATCTCTGTTAGCACCGTTTCCTGCCATAATTACTTCTAAAACGGCACCGTGCTTGAATTGATCAACCACTTTATCAACCGGATAAATATGCCCGAAAACTTCTTTCGGTAATACTGACGTATACGGAACAACGTTAAAGTTTTCAATTTTTGCCTGCATTAGAGCCGAATCGTAACAAAATGTTTCAAACGGTTGAGGCGGAATGCCTTCATTAGCTTGACCGGCACCTTTGGTAATAAATGCCAAGGTTGGATAGCGAACTCCATAAGTCATAATCTTATCTCCTTAAAATAAAAAAATTGATTCATTTGTTCGCCTTTTAGATATGTTGAAAATGGCAGATTTAAATACAACTTTGGTTATAGTTAAATCTGAAAAATTCAACCAATTTAATTTTTATCAATTTTGAAATTATATCATTTGAGCAAGGAGTAAATATTGTTGCGGAGTGATATCTTCAGCTCGAGATGTCAGTTCTATTCCCGCTTTATTGCATAACTTTTCCAATTCCGGCAAGCTTTTCAGACTTTGGCGAATCATCTTGCGGCGTTGACCAAAAGCCAACTCTGTTATTTTTTCAACCTTTTTCAAAGTTTGCGAATCTACACTTTTTTCTGACGGCTGAAACAACAAAACAGTTGACCATATCTTAGGAGCCGGAACAAAACAATTTGGATTTAAACTCATCAAAGGCTTAATTTTGCAAACTAACTGAGCAATTACGGATAAACGCCCGTAACTCTTACTGCCTGTTTCAGCCATAATTCTATCAGCAACTTCTTTTTGAAACATCAAAGTCAAACTGTTAAAACAGTGCATATTTTCCAACCAACCGATTAATAACGGGACAGATATATTATAAGGCAAATTACTGACAACATTCACAGGCAAACCAGATGATTTTGTAAAATCATATTTCAATGCATCTCCTTCAACAATTTGCAATTGTGAACCGACAACTTCTTGAATATCATGCATTATTTGTATGCAACGAGAATCCATCTCAATTACGGTTAATTGTTGAGGATTTGCGGCCAAAATTGCCCGCGTCAAACCTCCCGGCCCCGGACCTATTTCATAAACCTCCTCACCTGCAAAACTATTTTTTCCTTGTTTTTCCAATGAGTTACGAATAATCTTGCCGGTTATATTCATATCCAGTAAAAAGTTCTGACCTAATGATTTCTTGGCCAAAAGCCCATAATTTTCTACCGTTTGTCGTAAAGTCGGAAGTTCAGTCATTACAACTTCTTTTCAATCAAAGCTCTATTACGTAAATCTTTAATATATTTAATAGAATAATCTTCCAATTTCTTATTTTGTAAAAATTTACGCACCCCGTCACGCGATAATTCTGCATTTTTATCCAAATCTGGATGAAAAATCTTCTCTAATTTGAAAATATAGTAATCATTTCCATAAGCCACAGGATTAGATACTTCACCTTCTTTAAGAGAAGAAAAAGCTCGTTCCAACGTTGCCGGCAACTTTCCTTTGGCTACCCAACCAAGATTGCCGCCGTTGGCAGCACTCGGACTTTGCGAAAATTGCATGGCATAAAGAGAAAAACGCGGATCTTGGCGTAAAACTTCCGCCAATTGGTTAATATCCTTAGCATCTTTTTTATTAATCACAATTTCGGATACCATATATTTCTTTATTGTCATATCTTTACGAACATCATCTATCGCTTGTGTAATTTCCCCTTCACTGACACGAGCATAAGTCAGAGCCTTTTTGCTCATCAACTTCTGCCAAGCCAAATCGGCTTCTATTTGAGTAGTCCAAACTTTCATACTGACTTTTGCTTCAGACAACAGATTGCGCAACTCTCCAGCCGGAATATTATTGGCTTTTTCAAAACGAGATACTGCCGTAGCAATCTCTTTTTGCGATACTTGAATACCATTTTTCTTGGCTTCTTGGATTTTTAATTTTTCATCAATTGCCGCCTGCAAAACTTTACTCATAATCATATTTTTCGTCTGTGCATTATACGGTATACCGGTTGCCACGATAAAAGCATTAATACGACTCTGCATCTCATTGCTGGTAATAACCTCACCATTCACCAAAGCATATATTTTCAATTTACCGCCATAAAGTGTAACTGGTTTCAATGCTTCTTGACGCTGACGTTCAGCCTCTTCTTCTGCCCTACGCTGTGCTTCTATTTGCGCCTGTCGTTTCATATATTCCTGTTGTTGACGATGATATTCTTCTGCCTTTTTACGAGCAATTTCTCGCTGTTGCTCAATTTGTGCTTTTTCCTCATCGCTCAATTGTTTATATTGTTCAGCATTTTGCCGAAACATAATAGAATTAGAATTAGGAGCGGCAGAACGAGAAAGTGTGTCTATTTCTTTTAAATCAACACCCTGTGCATATACCTGAGTGCTTAATAATAAAACCGACGTTGTAAGCAAAATATATTTTTTCATATTTTCTCCTTTACTTTTTTTCTAGGAACCAAAACTGCCCAAAGTTTTTAAGTAGAAAGTGGTTCTGAATTCATAATCGTTATCCAAATCAGGGTTACTGCTGTTATATTTTTTAACAATCGTTTCCCATTTGAAACATTCATCTTCATATATAACACCGCCGCCGTGTTCCAAATTACCGCGGCTGTTTTCGGTCAAATCTCGCAAATTATACACAGACACCCGCCAAAATTGTGAAATTTCTGAACTCAAAGATGTATATAATTCTTTTCTTTCGGAATACAAATCTGTGTAATAAGTATTACCTTGTAAAAATATGTATGAAACATTGGCTCGCAAAAATGACGGTCCGAATCCTACACCTAACTCACTGTATTTAGCATCCAATGTCTTTTTATCTAAACGGAAACGATAGTTCAAATCCAAATATTCATTCGGCTGAGCATTGATTCTTCCGACCAAATCACTAAAATGAGTTCTGTTTTCATTGTCCAAACTGTCAATAAAACTTGAATGACGATTTCTTTCAAATGATTGTGCTATAAATGATGAAGTTTTTCCCATTATGTTACCATAAGTACTCCAACGCAGACCATAACTGACACGACTTCCCGTATCATTACGGTCATATCCGGCATAACGGTCCAAATCCAATACATTTGTATCGTCAAAATAAACATCTGCACTGTCTTCATTCGGTATTTTATCGATTCTGTTTCCCCCATCTGGTGCAATAACACCTACAATAACCGGTTCTAATATCTGACGAGAATCATCTGTTGCTCTTACAAAAGGCAAACGCCATTCAACTCCGGCCTGAGGAAAAACGCGACCGGTTGTACCTCTGTAAGAATTAGTGTCTGAATACCGATAATCGGCTACATAATAAGCATCTGATTTTACCGAAGCTACAAAACGATATTTTTCTCCAAAACGAGTTGTGGTCGGTAATTCCCACGAATTAATTGCTGTTACACGCTGAGTTTCCGAACCATTCTGATGGTAAACAGAAGCTGTATTCAACTGCGTTTTGAAATATGAGCCATATTTATCCGGCTCGGAATACACTTCCATATCAATCAACGGAGCAACCATAGGTTTTTGCGCATTAATGCTGCGATAACGTTTAAGATTACGTCTCCGCAAATCATAGCTGAGCATTTTGTAATAAAAAGCTTCTATTGAGGCATAATCTCTACCGGAAAATCGCTCAAATTGCATATGAGATGTAAGCCATGCATCATCTTGGTGCGGCAAGCTCAAATCCTTAAGATAAATATAATCGGAAACATATTGCAAATCATACGTCATGCGCCAAAGATCGTTTATATCATAACGACCGTCAGCAAAAATATAACCACGGTTCTCAGCACGAGAGTTAGTATTGCTGTCTTTAAGAAAACTTCCGGAAATGTTTGTATATGCATTATAAAAATAATGTTTATACGAACCGCCTAAAATCGGATTTTTATCACTGGAAAATATCGGAGCAAACATCACATTTGTTTGGTCGTTTACTGCCCAAAAATATCGAGGCTGAATAAAATGCCCCAAATAATTGGAACTACCAATATTCGGCATCATTAAACCGGAACGACGCTTAACCGTAGGATCAGGATGCGTCAAAAACGGTGTATAAAAAATCGGCACATCTTTAATGCGAACAACCGCATCAGTATAGTTCATATCATGCGTAGTTTCATTATGTTGAACTTTACGTGCTGTTACCGTCCACAAGGCTTTTTTGTTTTCGCAGACATCACAGGCCGTATATGCTGCATCATACATTACCTTTGTATTGTTATCTTTTTTACGAAAACGTTTTGCATATACATGCGATTTATCGCGCAATACAGCTTTAATATGCTGCATTTCACCAACTGTCATTTTATCTGATAATGATACTTCATCGCCATAAATAATCGAACCGTCTGAGGCATACAAACGCACATTACCTACCGCTGTAATCATTTCCGCATTTTGATCATAAACCAACTTATCGGTTTTTAAGCGCATTTTATTATATTCTACTTCAACATCTCCCTTGGCTGTAATAATGTTATTTTTATCATCATTTTCCAGCTCATCGGCACTAAAATTAATCGGTTCAACCGCCTCTTCGGCTGACTGCTCGGCAAAAGACGAAGTCGCACCAAAGTCAACCATATTGTTTGATATATACAGATTTCCTCCGCGCGGGCTGGTATCTTTTTGTTGCTTTTCCCCCGCCTCTGAAACTGCTTGCGCTTCAACGGCATATAAAAGAGCAAACAACACTATAAATCCAAGCTTTTTCTTAGTATTAATCTTCATTTTTCAATATCCTTTTGCTTTTGTGGCGGCTCCAATAAAACGGATTATAAAACCATAATAAATAAAGGCAAATTATCAGCGGCATCAAACAATTAACGTATATTAACGGCAATACCAATAATGAACGACCGGCCAAATTAGTCAAAGCCAAATTAAGTCCGCTGACAACAATCATACTCAACACCTGCAAAGTAATGGTTTTGGCTTGTCCGCGGCGATTAAACAACCCCACCAATAGTCCGACACAAGCCATAAGAGCAAATAATAAGTTATATAAAGGCTCTAGTATCCGTCTATGACCTTCCACAATATTTTTGCGCACATCTGCCGGTGTCAAAGTGCTATCAGCGGCGGCGTTTAGTAATTCAAAAATATTTTTTTCGCGAACACTGGCATTTTTCTTCCTTTGCCCTTCATTATTATTAAAATCTGCCGAATAACGAGAAAATGTTAAGGTATTGAATTTAAATGTAGCCGTATTTATTTCTTGGCGCACACCATTAATAAACAATATACGAGGTCCGCTTTTTCCTTTTATCAAACGTCCTTTTTCTGCGGTTAGTGTAACCTTGATATTAGGCTTACTTTCGTCACTGACAAAAATACCACTTACCGAACCATCATCTTCATGCTTATCTATAAATACCGTAATACCGTTTTTCAAAGGTGTAAATTCGCCCTCTCGAAACATCATCTGTGTCAAATGGTTCTTAACTTGCCATTCCAAATCACGTAATCTGCTCTCTGCTTGCGGAATTCCCCAATTCATAATATAGACACTGAACAATGATGCCAAAATTCCCAAGAACACAGCTCCTTTTGCACTTTGCCACGGACTTATTCCTGCAGACTGCATAGCCGTAAGTTCTCTATCAGCAATCAGCCGATTATACACAAACAACACCGAAACAAATACGGCTATCGGTGAGAGAACATTAAATATACGCGGCATCAAGAGCGAAGTCATTTCAACAAACAAATAAACCGGCAAGCCTTGTCTGGTAACCATTTCCACAAACCTCAACGACTGTGTAAGCCACAGCATTGCCAATAACGAAAAAGAAACCAGCAAAAAGCCGATAAAAACTTGCTTAAAAATATATCGATTCAATATTTTCATAGGCAAGATTATATCTTTATTTTTGAAGATTAAAATAAATATTTGCAAGATATACCCACCGATATATCTTTTAATTAATAATAAAGCTACTTTACCGCATAATTTTCACAGTTCGAAAAAATATATTGACAGTTCTGTTAAAAATAATTATACAGATAAGCGGATTTGCTCCTTTGCCCTGATGGCGGAATTGGTAGACGCGCATGCTTCAGGTGCATGTTGCCTCAGGCAGTGGAAGTTCGAGTCTTCTTCAGGGCAC
>CADBMG010000112.1 GCA_902795745.1 uncultured Pseudomonadota bacterium | reverse complement strand
CTCCGGCAACCGTCGTAGCTTTGGCAATAGCACGCTCAATATTATCTTTTGGCATACTTTCGGCACGGGCAGCCTGAATTGCCAAACGCAAACGCGGATTCTTATCCGGTTCAGGCAAACCGCTTTTAGCGGCAACGGTAATTTCGCGAGCAAGTTTGGCAAAAACACGAGCTTTTTTAGCATCTTGCGCACCCTTGCGATACATAATATTCTTAAATTGCGAATGTCCTGACATCTTATTATTCTCCGTAAATTAGTTATTTATGGGATTTTTATAAAAGCAATGCTACATTTTTTCAAGTATTTTTTACAAAAATGCAGAATTATTTATATAAATCCGGCAACGGCTTACTTTCCGACTTTGATGATTTTTTCCTATGTTTTAAGGCATTTATAACAATTTTAGCATCAAGTTCTGCCTCTTGATTAGCGTATAAAATACTGTTCAATTTTTGCATCTGCTCACTAAACTTATCATCATCGACACAATGCGCTAAATCATTTAGATTATTAATATCATAGCCAGTGAATATTTGCCGACCGTAAAGTAAAAGATTATCGCGCAGTGAGCGATAATCACTCTGTTTTATGCTTTGTTCAATAATTGATAAATCAGCAGATTTGGCATCTTGTACTTGTTTCAGACTTTTACGTAACAACAAATAGCTCAAAACAATACCTGCAACAAATGCCAAAATTATTGCCACCCACATACCATACAACGTTTTAAGCGGCTGATTATTTGTTTGAGCTTTATCAACGGAAGTATCTGACACTGACTTTTTATCATCACTCGATGCTGCCGATTTATTTTCTGATACAGCCTTACCATCGACCATAACCGTTTCAGCCGGAATTATTGCCGTTTCGGTCTTACCGGTTATGACATTGAACCACGGAATACGTATTTCCGGTATTGTTTGCTCTCCTCCTGCTTGCGGAATATATACAATCCGCATTTTGATTTGTGATGTAATTATATTATTATCGGCAATAGCGTCTATTTGCGGCTTTTCCGGATATTGCTTAATATTTTTGCTTTGCGGCAATTCAATATCAGGCAATTGCGTATCAGCTACTCCGGCAGCAGCAAAAGCAATTTCTCGCGCCACTGTTTCCCCCACTTTAAATACCGGTTTTTCATCTACCCAACGTGCGGCAACACCCACAACGGTGGCCGGCAACCACCACTTTCCGTCATAATCTGCTGCCATCGGCTTAACCTCTATATCTACCGGATTGGTCAACAATTTTATCGGCTTTTTCACCCCGAACATCCCGCTCATATCCATTTCAAACATTTTAAACAGGTTACCGAACCCCGAAGTTGCCGGAACTTTTTGTTCTTCAAATGAAGTATAAACTCCGTCTATTTGCATCGGCGGAATCTGCTGTTTACCGCTTTTTTGCGGAAATAGAGCATAATAAAATTTAATCAGCCTTCCTCCTTGATTATTTGCTTCTACTGTCGGCTGACGTAATGATTTTACAATCCAATCGTCGGCATTGGTTAAAAACTGCGGCTCGGAGGTAAACTCAATACCGCGATTATCATTAATAACAAGTACAGCATTCAACTCTTGCTGAACATAAGGATCATTATTATTAACAATCAATTCGGCATTAACTGATGCTTGATTATTTACCGGTTGGGAAGTTGCATTGGAAACAGATGATTTTCTTTGCACTGCACTTCCCGATGGCAAAACACGCAGATTAAGCGGTTGCGATGAATACTGCCCGGCCTTAATTGCCGGAATAGTTAATTCTCCCGTTTTTTTCGGCATCAGACCTATTTTCCACTGCCGTTGCATGCTCCCCACACCGTTAACATACGATGATCGCACCGAATTAGATGTGGAATATATTTGAAAATCAGTTTGTAAAGCGTTAAAATTCGGATGAACGTTGTTAGCATTATCTCCATTATACGTTAATGTAAGTTCAACTGTTTCACCCAGCGGAATCTCGTTTTGACTCAACGTTGCAGAAAAATCATCGGCAAAAGCCGTACTAATCATAAACGCCAATGTTGCCCAAATTGTTGTAATTTTTTTTAACATCTTCTAATCCTTATATCTGTTGCGTTCGTATTCTTTACGAATAAAAGCTCTCAATAAACCGCCTTTATCTTCGGGTATCTCACGAAATCGTTGAGCACGGGCGCGAGCTTTTTCCTGTTCCTCCGGCGATTGCTCATCTCCTATACCGGCGGAAGCATCGCTTTGTTCATCACCTTCATCTTGGCTGAGCTGAGCATTTTGTTTTTCATTCTGCTCATTATTATCTTTTTTATCGGTATCATTGCTCTTATTCTGTTGAGCATCATCTCCTGCCTTGTCTTTATTTTCATTATTGTTTTGCTGATTATCATCGCTTTGTTCTTGTCCGTTTTGTCCTTGTTGCTCATCATTTTTTTCATCAGT
>CADBMG010000111.1 GCA_902795745.1 uncultured Pseudomonadota bacterium | reverse complement strand
GTGGCATTCGAAGTTAATATAAATAATATACCTTTGCCGCGTAAAACATCAGGTAAAGCCCGTAAATTGCTCGAATTATCACCATTCCAGCCGGTTGATAAGGATTTGGCATTCGTGGTCAATAAAGATGTATCGGCAGCCGCTATTTTAGCAGCAGCAAAAAATGCCGATCGCCAACATATTACCGATGTTCGTATTTTCGATATTTTTGAAGGCGGTAATTTACCGGAAAATAAAAAATCGGTTGCCATAAGTTTGACATTTCAACCGATTGAACAAACTTTTACCGATAAAGATATTGAAAATTTAATGAATAAAGTGATTGTCGAAGTCGGGAAAAAAACCGGCGGAGAACTCAGATAGGAGACGTAAATATGGCTATGAAAACTACGCGTAAACAAAACTATCCGGAATGGTATCAAAATGTTGTATCTGAGGCGGATATGGCAGAAAACTCGGTTTCTCCAGGTTGTATGGTTATGAAGGCTTGGGGATACGGTATTTGGGAACGTATTCAACGCGTTTTAGATGAAAAAATTAAAGAAACCGGACACGAAAATTACTATTTTCCGATGTTTATACCATTGTCATTTTTCCAAAAAGAAGCAGACCACGTTGAAGGTTTTGCCAAAGAAATGGCTGTTGTTACTCACTCTCGTTTAGTTAACGAAGAAGGAAAATTAAAACCATCGTCTCCGTTGGAAGAACCGTTAATTGTTCGTCCGACCAGTGAAACCATTATTGCTGATTCTTTTGCCAAATGGGTAAAATCATATCGCGACTTACCGATTTTGTTAAATCAATGGGCAAATGTAGTACGTTGGGAAATGCGTCCGCGCTTGTTTTTACGCACGCGTGAATTTTTATGGCAGGAAGGGCATACTGTCCATGCATCTATGAAGGAAGCTGAAAACGAAACGGTTAAAATGCTTGAAGTTTATCGCGATTTTGCCGAAAATGCTTTAGCTATGCCGGATTTGACCGGACGTAAGCCTGAACACGAGAAGTTTCCCGGCGCAATTGATACCTATTGTATTGAAGCCATGATGCAAGACGGTAAAGCTTTGCAAGCCGGAACGTCACACTTTTTAGGGCAAAATTTTGCTAAGTCGGCTAATATAAAATTTGTTAATCAAAACAACGAGCCGGAATATGCATACACGACTTCTTGGGGTGTTTCTACCCGTCTTATCGGCGGGGCAATTATGTGTCATGCCGATGATGACGGAATGGTTGTTCCGCCGCATATTGCCCCATATCAGGTGATTATTGTGCCGATTATCAAAAAAGCTGAAGATGCTGAACGCGTTAATGCTTATGTTGAGCAATTGGCTAAACAACTGAAAATACAAACTGCCTTCGGCGAAAAAATCCGTGTTAAAGTAGATGCGCGCGATAAATCAAGCGTCGATAAATCATGGGAATGGATTAGAAAAGGTGCACCTATGGTTTGTGAAATCGGACCGCGAGATGTTGATAGTCAAGGATTGATGCTTAAAGAGCGCATATATTTGGGTACTTCCGACGGCAAAAAAATTATGGCTGCCAATGATTTTGTTATGCAAGTCGGTAAGCGTTTAGAGGATTTGCAAGCTCAGATGTATTCTAAGGCAAAAACTCGTTTAGATGCAAATATTCGTACCGATATTAAAACACCTGAACAGTTTGCTGCTTATTTTGCCAATTCCAATGAATGGATTGAAGATAACAAACAAGGCAAGGTAGCTTTTGTTCGTGGCAAATGGTGTGCCGATCCTGAAACAGAAGAGCTTTTAAAAGCAATGAAGATTACTATTCGTTGCATTCCGTTTGAGCAAAGCGGTACTACCGGTCCATGTCTTTTAACCGGTAAAGATGCCACAATGGACGTAATATACGCTCGAAGCTATTAAAAATCAAAATGCGATAAGCCCTCAGACGAGGGCTTATTTTCTGCTGTAATTATTAACTTTTAATTGTGTTATGCGATTCGTATTTAATGTAATATTATCTATTTAACTATTCAGTATTACAACTTTTTTAGAAATACAATTTTGCAATTCCGCACACCGTATATATTAACCATAATCTTTTGTTTTTGATATATTATTTCAGCTTTTTCATATAGTTAAGTCTACAATATTAAATTTAAAAGCAGATATTTATTAAAGAGCATACACAATTTGCAAAAAAAATGTTGACATCAGATAAAAAATGATGATTATAGCAATTGTGAAATCGCGAGATTTCCCCTCAGCCCTGAAAAAGATGCATACGGAGGGGTGGCAGAGCGGTCAATTGCAACGGACTGTAAATCCGTCGACTTAGTCTACGATGGTTCGAATCCATCCCCCTCCACC
>CADBMG010000110.1 GCA_902795745.1 uncultured Pseudomonadota bacterium | reverse complement strand
ATCGGCATTCTCAGACGGGTAAATTTCATCAATACCGGTGCCAAGTACGGCTATGGTTGGTCCGCGACGATTTTTAGCATATAATGCTCCTTTATGAGCCGCACAATCTATGCCTCGAGCCATGCCGGAAATCACTAAAACGTCGCTTTCAGTCAAATCATAAGCAATGCGTGAAGCCATTTTGCGGCCGGCGATAGAGGCATTGCGTGCTCCGACGATAGCTACCGTTGCCGGATGCTTCAACAACGCCACGTTGCCTATTGCATATAGTATCGGCGGTGCATCATGAATTTGCTTCAAGGTATCAGGATATTCTTCATCCTGATAGGTAATTATTCGGGCTCCGATTTTCTGCGCCTGCGCTATTATATCTTCCGCGCGAGATTGGCTGCATAATTTCTTTTTAGCCGCAATCAGATCAACTGCTTTAATAATGTTTCCTCCTTTTTCAACGGCTTTATAAAATGTAATCGGACCAACCCCTTCGGTATTTATTATTTGCAAAATTCTAATTAAATCAGACATTGGACATAACACATGTTAATTTTTTTTCTTAAAACTTATTTTACTCTCCTGTTTGTTAATCAGTCGGACAATATTGGCATGATGGCGAATAATTACCAATACAGCCAGTGCACTGTAAAAAACAGCATAAATCGGTTGATTGCATAGCAAAAATGCAACAATCGGCATTGATGCAGCCGCGGTTAACGCAGCCAATGATGAATAGCGGAAAATAACAGCCATAACCAACCATATTACGAAAGCAACCAATGCCACTTTCGGTTGCGTCATCAATATAAAACCAAATGCAGAGGCAACACCTTTGCCTCCCTTGAAATTAAGCCAAATCGGAAAGTTATGACCTAAAACACCGAATGTTCCTGCAATCAAAGAACCGACAACATTGAACGGTGCATTGGCTCCCCACAAGTGCATTATCGGTGTTGCCGGCAGTAATTTATATGCAGCAAAAGCGGCAATACCGGCTTTAAAAGCATCTAAAATAACCGTCAGCAAAGCCAACCATTTGTTGCCGGTGCGTAAAACATTCGTGGCTCCGATATTTCCCGAGCCGATTTTGCGAATATCACCATAGCCGAATAAATAGCACAGAACCAACCCAAAAGGGATTGAACCGGCCAGATATCCGCCTAAGGCACATAAAAACAATATTTCCATTTTTTTAGATCTCCTTTATCGTTCTTTAACAATTTATACGCATATAATTGCTAAAATTCAATCAAAATTTAATTTAATGAAAAAAAGATGCTGAAAACGTTAAAAATAATAATGACAACGCAAATAAATAGGCTAACATACAAACAGTTTTTTGCAAAAAATAGAGGTATTGATGACGCCTGAATATAATCGAGTGCTATTAAAAATATCCGGTGAAGGTTTGGCCGGAAGCTCCAAAATAGGGATAGATGCTGAAGTTATAATGACTTTGGCAGAGGATATTGCGCAAGTTTCAAAGCTAGGCGTCGAAGTTTGTCTGGTAATCGGAGGTGGTAACTTTTTCCGCGGAGCTAAAAATGCCCTTGCCGGAATGGATCGCAGTGTGGCTGACCAGATTGGCATGATGGCTACGGTAATGAATGCTCTGGCAATGCGCTCAGTGTTGCAAAGTATTGGTGTTAAGGCCACCGTTTATTCCGGCTTTTCCGTTCCGCAAGCCTGCGAAAGTTATCAATTTGAAAAAGCAATACGTTCACTGGAAAATAAAGAAGTAGTGATTTTTGCCGGAGGAACCGGATGTCCATACTTTACGACCGATACCGGTGCGGCATTACGGGCGGTGGAAATGCATTGTGATATTTTGATGAAAGCAACGCAGGTAGATGGTGTTTATGATGCTGATCCGCGGTTTAATTCTGCGGCCAAGCGTTATGATGAAATCAGTTATGCCGATGTCTTAAATAAACATCTTAATGTTATGGATATGACAGCAGTTGCCTTTGCCGGTGAAAATAATTTACCGGTGAAAGTTTTTGCATTGAATGAAAAAAATGCTTTACTAAATGCGGTTTGTGGTAAAGCTAAAAGCACAACAATAAAGTGAGGTTAAAATGGATTATAATACTTTGAAAACAGATACTGTTAGCCGAATGGAAAAGACCTTGGATGCAATGAGAGCCGATTTGGGAGGCTTACGAGCCGGTCGGGCTCACGCAAGTTTGCTTGACGGTATTATGATTGATGCCTACGGCAGTCCTACACCGCTTAGCCAAGTCGGAACAATAGGTGTGCCTGATCCGCGTACGCTTTCAGTTAGTGTATGGGATAAAAGTTTGCTGAAAAACGTCGAAAAGGCTTTGCGTGAAAGTGATTTAGGACTTAATCCAATGAATGATGGTCAGACAATTCGCATACCGATTCCTCCGCTTAGTGAAGAACGTCGTAGGGAGTTGGTTAAAATTGCCGGAAAATATGCCGAGCAGGGTAAAGTTGCCATTCGCAATATACGTCGTGATGCTATGGATGAAGTGAAAAAAATGAAAAAAGATACACTTATTTCCGAAGACGAGGAAAAACGTTATAACAATGATATTCAGAAGTGGACGGATGAGGCTATTAAAAAAGCTGATGATTTGTACACCGCTAAAGAAAAGGATATTATGCAGGTATAAAGGCAAGTGTTGAGACGATGAATGAATTAAAACATATTGCATTTATTATGGATGGTAATCGTCGCTGGGCTAAAAAGCGTGGGTTGCCTGTTGCTGCCGGTCACCGACAAGGGGCAGATACTCTGGTAAATATTGCCAAGGCAGCAAAAAAAATCGGCATTAAGTATATGACTGTTTATGCCTTTTCTACTGAAAATTGGGGACGCGAACAGTCAGAAATTGACACTTTGATGGGGTTATTGCGTCAGTATTTAGATGGCGGTTTTAAGGAGTTGCAAGAAAACAATGCGCGCATAATCTTTATCGGTGAAAGAAATATGTTAGCCTCTGATATTGTTGAAAAAATGGCAAAAATCGAAGCTGATACGGCAAACAATACAGATGTTACGCTTTGTGTGGCTCTCAGCTACGGAAGCAGACAGGAGATTATTTCGGCGGCACAAAAGTTAGCACGTGAAGTTCTCGCCGGACAATTGAAACCTGAAAATATAGATCAAGCGAAGTTCTCATCGGTACTTTATACTGCCGGAATACCTGATCCCGATTTGCTTATAAGGACCAGTGGTGAAGAGCGTTTAAGCAATTATTTGCTGTGGCAGTTGGCGTATACGGAGCTGTATTTTACGCCTACGTTGTGGCCGGACTTTTCTGAATCTGAACTGAAGAAAATTATTGATGAATATAACGAAAGGGAGAGAAGATATGGTAAGTCGTAAATTTGGAGCTATTACCAAACGTATATTAGCGGCAATTGTTATGATTCCTATAGCACTGGAAGCTCTGTATTTAGGCAGTCCGTTTGTTGAGATCTTGGCTGTTGTGGTCGGAGGACTGTTGGCATGGGAGTGGGCAGCTATGCTTTCTAAACCGGAAACAGCCTCTTATTATGTTACTGCTTATATTATAAGTTTGGCAGTTTCAATTTGGAGTTCGGAGTTGGCTCTACCGATGATTGCAATTGTGTCGTTTTTTGTTTGGTTTATTGCTTATGAAGAGAAACATCGCAAACTTTTAACATTGGGTGTACCTTATATTTCGGTCGGTGTCGGAGCATTGGTTTGGATGTATCTTTTGTTTGATCCCAGTGAAGGAAATTTTGATCCGCGCTACAATTACAGTTTTATGATGGTTATGTGGTTCTTTTTGGTTGTTTGGAGTATGGATATCGGAGGTCTTGTCGTCGGTTGTAACTTGCGTGGTCCGAAGTTAGCTCCGAGCATAAGTCCGAATAAAACATGGTCAGGTTTATGCGGGGGTATTTTGCTGGCGATTTCTATAAGCATTATCTTTATGTATGTCTGTGTGGAAGTTATGGATATGCCTTTTTATGATTTCAGTAAGTTTCGCTACATTTCCTTTTCGTACAAACCGATGGATTGGCACTATGAATGGACGGTTAACAGTCAATTGTTTTATGCAATAACCGCAGCGGTTATTGCTGTACTGGCTCAAATCGGAGATTTAGTGGAATCAGCAATCAAACGCATTGCAGGAGTAAAGGATTCATCGAAGCTTATTCCGGGACATGGCGGCGTTTTTGATCGGGTTGACGGTTTGATTTTTGCCGCACCGTTTGTGTATATATTCTTTAAATATTTACTGTAGGGTGATAAAAATGGATGCATTGTTAAATGTACTTTATTATGTTGTGCCGTTCATTGTCCTTTTAGGCATTTTGGTGTTTGTACACGAGTTCGGACATTTTATTATTGCCCGCATGTTAGGAGTTACGGTTACCGATTTTTCAATCGGTTTCGGTAAAGAATTGTGGGCAAAACGCGATAAACGAGGTACAAGATGGAAGATTTCCGCCATTCCTTTAGGCGGGTATTGCCAATTTTTAGGCGATGGCGATGCCTCTTCTTCGACAACAAGTGACATTTCTGCTTTATCTGAAGAGGAGAAAAAAAATGCATTTTCTTTGCAAAAACCATGGAAAAAGTTGGCGATTGTTGCTGCGGGCCCTCTATTCAATTATCTCTTTGCTATTTTGGTCTTTATAGGTTTATTCTATTTTGTCGGGCGTATGGTTTTTCCGCCGGTGGTTGGCGGTTTGATTGAAGATGGAGCCGCGGCACGCGCCGGAATTGAAGTTGGTGACGTAATTACAAAAATCGCCGGTAATAAAGTAACGGATTTTCAATCAATCAGCAATGAGGTTATGCTTGCTGAAAGCGATGATGTGGAAGTTATGGTTGAACGTCCGATGTCAGTAAAGCTCCGTGCTGAGGAACTTACATTTACTCCTCAATGCCAAGACAAGCCGATAACTCAGAAAATTTTAGGCATTCAGTCATTACCTGCTCCTAAAGATGAAAATAACAATCTCTTGCCTGCTTTACCGATTGTCGGTTCTGTTTATGAAGGTAGTGCCGCGCAAAAGGCCGGTTTGCAAAAAGATGATGTGTTGACACGCATTAACGATGTACAGATTAATACATTCGATGATTTAAGGAACTACGTGGCAACGCACAATGATGAAGAATTTGAATTACAATTTCGGCGTCCGATGATTTATTCGGTAACCTTGCATGAAACGTCATACGAACCGGAAAACGGAGCAAAAGTTAGACGTAAGATGCTTGGTGTAACTTCGGCACCGGAGTTGAGTTTTGCCGAAGAGAGTTTGTCTTTTGGAGAAGCAGTAAAAGCCGGTGTTGTTGAAACATACGACTTAACAGCTAATACACTGCGTGCGGTGGGGCAAATGATAACCGGTAAACGTGGCGGTAAAGAAGTTGGGGGAATTATTCGTATTGCTGAGATGTCGGGCGATATCAGTAAGTCCGGTGGATTAATCAGCTTTTTGTACTTTATGGCATTGTTGTCGGTCAACTTGGGTTTGTTGAATCTGTTGCCGATTCCAGTGCTTGACGGCGGAAACTTTGTCATTTTCTTTATTGAAATGATAAGCGGCCGTGAACTGAATATCAGAGTGAAAGATTTAATCTTTAAGCTCGGGATATTTATTATCTTGGCCTTAATGGTCCTGGCAACATGGAATGATGTTGTACATTTAATCAGTCGTTGGTTTGACTAATATAAGGAAAAAAATATGAAAAAAATACTTTATGTAGGTATATTATCAGGCTTCATGGCTTTGCAAACAAACGCTTATGCGATGTATGTAAAGAATATTGAAGTCAGCGGATTGCAGCGGGTGGAAAAATCTACCGTGCT
>CADBMG010000109.1 GCA_902795745.1 uncultured Pseudomonadota bacterium | reverse complement strand
GTTTTAGCCCTGACAGCTTGCGATAACAAGAAAGAAGAAGTGCAAGCAAACGGAAAGCCAATCATCAAAATCGGTGCCACTTTACCTTTAAGCGGAGATCTGTCTTATGTCGGTATCGGAGCTCAAAACGCTTTGAATATGGTTATGGAAAAATGGCAACAAGAGGGCACCAAATACGATTATAAAATTGTTTTTGAAGATGATATGGTTAAACCGCAACAAGCAACCTTAAATACTCACAAGTTTATTGATATTGATAAAGCAAATGTTATTGTTTCGGTGTTTGGCGTTGTTGACAGACCGGTTGATGATATTGCTAACCAAAATAAAGTCATCAGCCTTTCTTGTTCCTATGGTAAAGACGATGTACCTGCGTATGGATTGAATACTTCACCGCAAAATGAAGAAATTTACGCCGCATCACTTCGCGAACTAAAAAAGAGAAACGTTAAAACAGTGGCTCTGTTAGGAAGTAATGCTGCCGTCAGTAATGTTTTGTTGGGTTATGCCGCAGAACATTTACCTAAAGAAGGTATAGAGGTTATTTTCAATGAAAGATATAATTTAGGCGAAACAGATTTTCGTTTATCTATTCAAAAAATGGAACAAAAAGCTCCGGATTATTACGTTTTGTTCGGAGTTGAGCCGATGAATAACATTTTTATCAGACAGTATTACGAACTGACCGGTAAAAAGAATATTACTTCTTTAGGAAACTTTCCTAGTATCAGCTTAAAAATCTTTCCGCCCATAAACAATATTTGGTCAGTATATGTTATAGGCAATAACGAAGCCTTTGAAAAGGAGTATTTTGCAAAATATCAAAACCGCGTAGAGGCCTGCTCGGCAAACTTATATGATGGTTTGGATATGATTATCAAAGCCTTTGAAAATACCGAACCTAGAAAGGGTAAAAATATTCCTGATAACGCAGATGTGTTACAAACTGTTAAAGATTTCAAAACATGGAACGGTGCTTTCGGTAAAATGAAAATTGAACCAAACGGTATTATGCGTATGAATGTTCCTGTGCGTGTTTATAAAGACGGTCAATGGGTAAAAGTTCAGGAGTAAGAATGCTTGAGCTAAAAAACATAAAAGCCGAATATGGTAAAAAAGTTGTGTTAAATGATGTTTCCGTCACTTTGAAAGATAACACAATTACCGTCATTATGGGGGCAAACGGTGCCGGAAAATCAACACTCTTAAAAACCGCGTATGGATTGTTGAAACCTATGGCCGGGGATATTCTGCTTGATGGCAAGAAAATTACCGCCTCCCCGCAATTTCTGGTGGAACAAGGTATTTTTTGCGTGCCGCAAGGAAAGCGCGTTTTCCGTAATATGACGGTTATGGAAAATCTGCAGCTTGCAACCCATTTTTGGAAAGACAGATCTGCATTCCCTGAACGTTTGGAAGAAATTTTAACTCATTTTCCGGATTTAAGAGAACGTTTGGACGACTTAGCTGGTAATCTTTCTGGCGGTCAGCAGCAAATGGTCGCTTTGGCTCGCGGTTTGATTAACAAACCACGCATGGTTTTTATGGATGAACCTTCAATCGGCTTAGCACCAAAGCTGACGTCTGATACATTTCATAAACTCAAAAATCTGAAAGATGCCTTGGGAACAGCTTTTGTAATTGTGGAACATAACCTTAAAACCTTGTTACCGCTAACCGACAAAGCATACATTTTGGAACAAGGAAAAGTTGTTTATGACGGCAAGTCTGAAAGTAAAACTTTGGAAAAAATGCTCTCCTCGGTATTTAAGTAATAGTAATATTGGATTTGAATTTAAGTCCTCATATTGCCTAACTTATATTCCAATTTATTCCGCCATTTCTTGCGTAGCTTTTTTGGTAAAATCAGCAAAGTTAAATATTTTGCCAGTTTTTTGTTATGCATAAAAATAAATCTTTTCAACTTACTCCCATAACGCAACGACTTAATTTGCTTTATTTCATCAGAGGTATTAAATTTCCACCATGAACTTTGATTCCAATGTATTGCCACCGTATTTTCCGTAAAAGCTTCCAACCCGAAAGATTCCCAACTCGGACAAAAATATTCGCTCGGATAAATATAAATACCGTATTTTTCATCTCTGAATATTTTCTGATTTTTATATACTTCTATATCATCAATAATTTTAAGCTCAGTTTTCGTATCATAATATTTTATCGCCTTTTCTTTTACCTTTTGATTATACTCTATGACTGAAAAACTTGTTATTTTTTGCAACACGGATTTCATAACAATATTGGTTATGAAATGATCCATTTTAAATATTTCATCTGAATTATAAAAGTCTAAAACGTCCTTAAATATTCTATGTCCGGCTTCTCCGCCCATAACAGCAGGTTCCGGAATATTCTCGCCATGCAATATATCTCCTTCAATACTGCAAAAAAATGACTTATCCAAATATTGATCAAAATTTTTCAACAATTCAACATCAGTATCTAAATATATGCCGCCATATTGGTATAAAGCATAATAACGAACATAATCTGCCACAAATGCCCACATTTTCCGCTTGTAACATTCACGCAAAAATCGCGATTGTTTTAACATTTTTTGAAATTCAGGCATTTTGTCGTGCCATAGCATTATCTTATAATCAGGACATTTTTGTAACCATGATTTATAACATATTCTAAAAGTAGAAGCAGTTCCTTTTTTCCATATATCTACGTCATTGTAAAAATAATGTATTATTTTTCTCATATAGTTATACCTTTTAAAGTGTTAAATGCTTTTAGATACTTAAAATTAGCATATACATCTAAATAGTCAATATAGAATTAATCACCATGTACCGCCAGCTCGGAAGCCCAACCATTTTTCCATACCACTTGCGCATTGTAACAAAAAACCGCCCTCTCGGACGGTCACTTATTGGTACGCGCGCAGGGATTCGAACCCTGGACCCACTGATTAAGAGTCAGTTGCTCTAGCCAACTGAGCTACGCACGCATCGCTCTCAAACACCATTTGTATAATACATTAAATTTTTATTTGCAACATTTTTTTTACATTTTTTGCAAATATCTTAAATATCATAAAAAAACGAATACCGGTTTCATTAACAACCGGCATTCTATTCATCTGCAAATTAAAACTGAAAAAATCAACCTATATCGGCCTTGACCTTCGGATCGTTCATCAATTTATTAACACGCTCAACTTCCTCATACGTATCATCTACACGAAAATTAATTTCCGGTGTAAAACGCAATTTAAGCTTTGCTGCCACCAATTTTTTAAACAACCATTTCTCAGCTTGCATTTGTTCCAATACCACACCAAGATTTTTACCATTAAGCGTCATCAAATAAACCGTCGCATATTTCAAATCCGGCGACATGATGACTTGCGTAATAGTAATAAACGCCTCGGCTATTTCCGGAGAACGCACATCTCCGCGTTCAATGGCTTCGGCAATAACCTTGCGAATCTCCTGCCCTACACGCAACTGCCTTTGCGATAATTCCTGTGCCATATACTCTCTCCTTTTGCAAACTACAAAGTTTTGGCTATTTCCTCAACTTCGTAACATTCGATATTATCATTGACTTGAATGTCGTTGTAGTTTTCAAAACTCATACCGCATTCATAGCCTTCTTTAACCTCTTTAACGTCATCTTTGTAACGTTTCAGCTGTCCTAAGTTGCCATCATGAATCACCACGTTATCACGTAACAAACGAATCTTAGCACCACGTTTAACCATGCCTTCAGTTACCATACAACCGGCAACTTTGCCAACTCCGGTAATATTGAACACATTGCGAATTTGTGCATATCCGAGAATTTTCTCGCGTAATTCCGGTGTCAACATGCCTTCCAAAGCCTTTTTAACATCGTCAACCACATCATAAATAATCGAATAGTAACGAATATCAATACCGTCACGATGAGCCATATCGCGCGCTTGAGCATTGGCGCGAACATTAAAACCTATAACAAAAGCATCAGAAGCCTTCGCCAATGTAATATCGGATTCAGATATTCCACCAACTGCCGAGTGTAAAATTTGGACATTGACCTCCTCATTCGAAAGTTTCTGCAACGAACCTTCAAGAACTTCAATAGAACCTTGAACATCTGCTTTAATAATCACGGATAAGTGTTTGGATTCTCCGGATTTAATCTTATCCATCATTTGTTCCATTGCCGATTTTGCACTCTTAACCAATTTAGCATCGCGCTCTTTTCTGATACGATAACCGGTTACTTCTCGAGCCTGAGTTTCATCTTTTGCCACCACAAAATTATCACCGGCCATAGGAGTTCCTTGCAAACCGACAACTTCAACCGGTGTTGCCGGTCCTGCTGATTGTAGTTTTTTACCGTGTTCATTGAACATAGCGCGCACACGTCCCCATTCTTTACCGGCAATCAAAATATCACCTACATGCAAAGTTCCGCGCTGTACCAACACTGTTGC
>CADBMG010000108.1 GCA_902795745.1 uncultured Pseudomonadota bacterium | reverse complement strand
TGACAGCCGTACTATTTTGGGTGAACAAGGCGCAGAACAATTGCTAGGTATGGGAGATATGCTATATATGCCGTCCGGTATGCGTCCGGTACGTGTTCACGGTTGCTTTGTTAAAGATGAGGAAGTAGAGGGTGTGGTAGAGTTTGTTAAATCGCAAGGCGAACCGCAATATGTTACAACTGTTACCGAAGGCGAGCTCAATACCAAAGACACACCTGTATTTGATAAAGGAGAAATGGGCTCCGGCGGTGATAGCGATGATGAACTTTATCGTCAAGCGGTTGAAATTGTACGCACCGATAAAAAGGCCTCAACCAGCTATATTCAGCGCAAATTGCGTTTGGGATATAACCGTGCCGCTATGCTGATTGAACGCATGGAAGATGAAGGAGTGGTAACTCCGCCGGATCGTGTCGGTCGCCGCGCAGTTATCGGTGTTGATGAATAGACAACATATTTTAAGTAAAAAAATTTAACTTTACTGGAGAATCGGCAACAATCACTGTCATTATTACGAGGTTGTTTGCAACCGACCTGAGTATCTCCGCTCGACAGGGTGGTATCCCAGAGGCATTCTCGGGCTCGACGCAGTCGAGAACCGGGGAATCTCGCGTAAGGTGCTTGGCGTTGCAGATTCTGAAATGCCCGTAATGTTCGGGAGATCTCCGGTTCAACCTTGCAGCTTGCCCGAAGATGACTCAGAGTAAAAAATGTTTGCCTGAAGATGACGGAGAGAAAATGGTTACCCGAAGATGACGGAGAGAAAAACCGTGTTTTCCATTTCTTTTCGTCATAAAAAATACAACTTGAAATTCAATTTATGCTTGACTTTCGCGGGGAGGGTGGTATGATAGAAATGTAAACAGAATTATTATGTATGGTATTTATATAAATATCAAAATGCGGATTTTCTTAATGAATTGAAGTATTTTTCATAATAATTCTGTTTTTAAATGTGAGTATAAAAATATTAACAAAATAAAAACAGAAAAATTATGAAAAAAATTAATTTAAAAGAAAATTTGTGGGTTACCAAGTGGTGGATCCGCGAGAATTTTGGCGTTGTCGCTGCAGTAAGTGTTGTAGCATTGGTTATTGTGATGGGTTATCTGACCTACAAGCAGTCGATGGAAATAGAAAATTTAGTCACTTGTGCCACCAAGTATTCTACTGACAAGTATTCTACTGAAACGAATGTAGACTACAATTGCAAAGTAAAGGTGTATCCGCATGCTAAGGAGTATGCTCGCCCAGCAGAGCGTCATGGCTTAGTTCCAGCCGGTGTTATCAACATTGGAAAGGGACTGTGTGTACCTTATGCCGTCTTTGGCGATAAGGTACTTTGGGGCAAGGTTGAACCGATGAAGCAGGAATACAACGGAGCTGCTTTTATTTATGGAAGCGTGGATAAAGTAGGAGGTCGTCTGGTTGCCTGCAACGTAAGCCTTGATAGTGAAACTATCACCTATGCCAGAAATGGCAATCCGATAGATCACTTTAATCTACAAGATCAAACCGCCAAGAATCTAGTTGAGCATAATGATCTTACCCTTCCCGACATTCTCGGAGTGGCAACTGATGGTGACCAAGCCACAGTATTGATGATGGTAAAAGGAGAAACAGTCAAAAAAACATTCTCAATTGCCACCATTCAGGCAACTGTTGAGGAAGAGCTCGGTATCTGAAAATCCGCAGAAAAAAAATAGCGTTTTTGTTTTACCTTCGGGTAGAGCAGAAACGCTGTTTTTTTTATACCTAATACTAAAAATCCCTAGAGAAAAATCTTCCCTTGCGACGTAGAAAAGGAAAAAATGTTGCAAAATAAGATTGATGAATCATTATTTTTAACGATGAATATACTCTAAGATGAAAAAAACGACTTTAACGCAAAGAAGGATTTTTTCGACGTGTACCCAAAGGTACATGGGAAAAAATCCTTCAAGCAGATAATGCGTTATACGCATTTTTCTCTATTTATATTGAGCGAGATGCTCTAATAACGCACGTTTCTCGTTAACATTTTCCTGAGCCTTACCTAAAAGCATTTCGTAACGCTCCGGATTTGACTTATTAACAACTTGGAAGCGTGTTTCACTGGCCATAAAGTCGGCCAAAGGTTTACTCGGTGCTTTGGAATCGAGTGTCAACGGTGCCTGACCAGACTTCATATTTTCCGGATTATAGCGATAAAGCGGCCAAGAACCGGTTTCAACCGCATTCTTTTGGTGCGACAAACCATCTGCCATATTCAGGCCTTGGTTAATGCACGGACAATATGCGATAATAATTGACGGACCGTCGTAGGCTTCTGCCTCATTGAATGCTTTGATAACCTGCATATCATTTGCACCCATTGCAACTTGTGCCACATAGACATTGCCGTACGACATAGCAATCATACCCAAATCCTTCTTCGGCAATTCCTTACCGGCGGTAGCAAACTTAGCTGAAGCTCCCATCGGTGTTGCTTTTGACTGTTGACCACCTGTGTTGGAATACACGCCGGTATCAACAACCAAGATATTCACATTACGTCCGCTGGCAATAGCATGATCAACACCTCCTAAACCGATATCGTATGCCCAACCGTCACCGCCGATAATCCATACGGATTTTTTGATTAAATAATCGGCAACTTCATTCAAATGCTTGGCTTCTTCGCTATTAATATTCGCTAATTTATTACGCAAAGCCGCAACATTATCACGTTGAGCATCAATTTCAATATCGTTGCTTTGCGGATTAGCCAAAATCTTATCGGCAATATCCCCGAGTTGATCTTTCAATGAAGTCAAAAGCGATTTAGCCATCTCCGTACCATGATCAATGGAAATGCGCATACCTAAACCGAATTCGGCATTATCTTCAAACAAAGAATTCGCCCAAGCCGGTCCGTGACCTTTTTCATCCTTGCAGTATGGTGTTGTAGGCAAGTTACCGGAGTAAATTGAAGAACATCCGGTAGCATTTGCCACTACCATTCTGTCGCCGAACAATTGCGTCAACAACTTAATGTACGGAGTTTCTCCGCATCCGGCACAAGCTCCGGAATATTCAAACAACGGCTGAATAAGCTGTGTCGTTTTCGGCATATTTTTAGCCACATCAGTACGTTTAACATAAGGCAAAGTTTCAAAGAATTTCCAATTTGCTTTTTCTGTTTCCAGATGATTTTCAATATGATCCATATTGATTGCATGCAATTCCGGATTTTCCTTATTTTT
>CADBMG010000107.1 GCA_902795745.1 uncultured Pseudomonadota bacterium | reverse complement strand
ATTTGAGCCAATTTATGGCGTTCTACTTCACCAAGGCGGCGAGGGGAACCGTTTTTAATGAACTGCTGAATGTAAGCAATATTTTTGCCGATAGCTAATGATACATTAGCAAAATTCAATCCGCGCTCATTAATAAGACGAGCAATTTTTTTTCTGATTTCTTCGGTATTTTCCATATCTATCTCCTTTTTGTACATTATAATATATATCTTAGAATTGTAAAACGATATTTTTCTTATTGACATTTATATATATTTCTTATAGTGTGAGTTCGTGACTAACATTTTAAAGGAGAAAAAATATGAAAAAAATTAAAACAAAAGAACCCCAAGAAGTACCAATCGAATCGTTACCAAAAACACGTAAAAAGACGGTTTTACAACGATATTACGATGAAGGATATTTGGATTTGGCAGTAGGTAGATTTTCGGCTGAAGATCGAAAAAATGTAGGAGAATTATTAGCAAGAGACTATTTCCTTGGTAATTACGACAGTTTGCAAACGGCACGTTGGCGCGATAATAACATAGCCACAACCGGAGAATATTCTCGCGAACAGGCTCTTTATTTTAAGGAACGTTACCTCAGAGCAATAAAAACAATTCCGGCGGAATTTTGGCCGGTAGTGCGTAGGGTTTGTATTGAGGATTTGCCGGTGACCAGTAATCGCTATCATCCGGAGCAAAGCGTGATGCATAAACACGAAATATATCATCAAAAAATGCTCTTAAACTTAGGTCTTGACCGACTTATTTATTTTTATTTCAAAAAATTTTAATTTTTTTAAAAAAAGTTCTTGACAAGTTAAGAACCTATATGATAAGAAAATTATTAGAATGTAGAATTGTAATTATTAATAACTTATAAAAAAGAGAGATTTAACTTATGTTACTTCTCTCTTTTTTATTGAAAAGAGGAAAAATGTTAAAAGCTGTTGCAGATAGAATTATAGTAAAGCTGGATTCCGTAGCCGAATCGGCAATCTTGCTACCAGATAAACAAAAAATATGCCACAACAAAGGTATTGTGCAAAGTGTTGGACCATTGGTTACGTTAGTTAAAAATGGAGATCATATAGTATTTCATCCGTTTGATGAACTTGACCTGCCTCAACCCGATTCGGTTGTTGTGAGAGAAAGCAGTGTGTTAGCAATTTATGATGATGAGTAAGAGTCGGGGAGTTCAAAACCCTATTTGCTAAATTAGGAATCGAATTTCTTTTTCCTTTGCGGAAAAAGCCTCTTCTTAGCCTTTGGGGGTTACCTTGGACATACGCTAAGAGCTCCCCAACCCAAGACAAGATACTCATCGCATCATACGGAGTTACCGTTGCTAAACTTCAACTCACCACGTGTGGCAACCGCAAAAGTTGCAGCACATCAGATGCTGAGTAATAACATCAATTACTAAGCTCACTTATATCACATTTTTTTACAAAATGCAAGCAAAGAATGGTAACGAATCCACCGGATTCGTTAATTAATACAATTTTTTAACAGAAAGGATGGAAAAATGACTGAAAATTTAGGTCGTTATAAACTTCGAGAGCAGTGGATAAGTAAGATTTCAACTGCAGAAAAAAAGTTTGCCGACTATTACGATTTAGTTGATGAAATCAGGCAATATTATCGTAATGACCGGCATAAAAATAAGCAAAATATATTTTGGTCTTCAATTGAGACCATGAAGCCGTTTTTGTATTTCAAACAGCCTCAGCCATTTGTTGTACGCTCCAATAAAAATGCCGATGTTGCGGAAACATTGGCCTGTAAAATTTTAGAGCGGGCTTTAGCTTGGAATATGAAGCAATTTGACTTTGATAGTGTTGTTAAATATGCACGTAACGATTTTTTACTTTCGGGAGAAGGAATCTTATGGGAGCAATATAGAGCAACATTTAAGAGAATCGGAGAAGATACTATAAAAGATACGGAACGGGTTGATACAATTTATGTCAGTCCTAAAATGTTTTTGATTGATACCGATAAAGTCAATGTTTGGGAAGATGTTGAGTGGATTGCGCGGCGAATATATATGAACATGTCCGAAATCTGTGTTAATTTTCCCTCGGAAGTTTGTGATATTTTGCGGCAAACATTAGATGAAAAAGCGGTTTTAACCATATACGAGATATGGGATAAACCGAGTCGCAATATTTATTATTTAAGTCCGCAATATGCGGCTGATTTTTTATACATTCAACCGGATGTTCTGCATTTAAGCGGTTTTTTCCCTTGTCCCAAACCGATCCTTGCTACATTGACCAACGATGGTATTATTCCGGTGCCGGATTATGTGGAAATTAAGAGTATGCTTGATGAGTTAGACGGTGTCAATAATCGAATGCGTTTGACTATGCAGGCAATTAAAGTTTCCGGCTGCTACGATAATTCATTTCCGGAGTTAGCAAATATTCTCGATAAAGATGTTACGCTCATTTCTTTATCTGATTTTGATAAATTAAAAAATGCGGGAGGAATAAAAGGAGTCATCGATTTTGCTCCTATTGAACAATATATTACGGCATTGGGAGCATTGGCACAGCGGCGACAAGTGCTTATCGATTCGCTTTATGAAATAACCGGCGTAAGTGATATTATGCGAGGAACATCTTCGCGAACGGAAACTGCGACAGCCGTCACGCAAAAGACCAATTTCGGCACTTTACGTAATCAAGACAGGCAGAACGATATGCAACGATTTTTAAAAGACTTGCTGCGTATTAAAGCAGAAATTATTTGTGAGCATTTTTCGCCAACATTTCTGCTTTCTTTTTTAGATGATGATGAAAGAGCAGATGCTCAAACGGCAGCGCAAGCCGTTAGTATATTAAAGCACGACAAGTTGCGCGGCATGATTATAGATTTGGAAACAGACGGTTGTTACAACCCAAGCGAATCGGAAGAAAAGATTTTGCATACGCTTGAAAATATCAACACAATGATAAAAGAGGCGTTTGATTTAGTTTCTAAGCAACCGGCTTTATTACCTTTATATCGACAGATGATTGAAAGTGCCGTGGCAACAATGCCTAATGCTCGACAATTTGATGCTGCTATGGAAAAGGCATTCAATAATATTGAAGCCGAATTTAACAAACCTGATGAAACAGACACGGTGATTGTTAATCCGGCAGAGGGTGGCGCAATCAAAGCCGCCAATGATATGGCTGATTTAGAGCGTCAAAAACTAAGTCAGGATTTTGCGATTAAAAAAGAACAAAATGACCTGAAAAGAGAAGAGCTTAATCTGAAAAAGGTAATTGAGCTCAATAAAGTATTAAAACAAAACAACAATCAATTTAACAAAGGAGAATAGATATGCCATTTGACAGTCAGGGAAAATTCTCCCGGCTTTACAGTTGGGAGCAGGATAGAATAAACGATATTGATATTGTGAGTGATCGCCATGATGAAGAAGATGATAATTTTGCAGCAGGCCTTAATGAATGTATGTTACGAGACGGCAGATGTGTGATGAGCGGCAATTTAAATATGGGAAATTTTCAAATCAAGAATGTAGCAAACGGACAAGCGGATAATGAAGCTGTTAATCGCGGACAACTTAACGGTGTGGAGAATACACTGATAAATACTATAAAAACGCTGCTTAACAGCGTTGTTCCGGTTGGGACAATAATTCCTTCTCTTCAAGATACCAACCACGATAATTGGCTCTTATGCAATGGTCAGGAAATAAGCCGTACCGCGTATCCTGAATTATTTGCAATTATCGGTTCAACTTTTGGTAGCGGAGATGGCGTGACAACCTTTAATGTTCCGGACTATCGCGGTAAATTTTTACGTGGTTTCGGCGGAGATTCGGCGTCTGATGTCGGATTAACGCAACCCGAAGGATTGCCGAATATTACCGGTTCATTTACCTTCTCTGGTATTGATCCTTTAACCTATAATGGTGCGGCAAGTGGGGCATTTGCAAAGTCTAATGCCACAGGTGCCGGTAACGGACATAACGGAAATGCCGTTGACGCAAGCATTACATTTGATTTTGATGCATCAAAATCAAGTCAGATATATGGAGCCAATCAGCATGTAACACCCGTAAACCAAGCAGTAAATTGGTTTATTAAAGCAAAAGGAGAATAATAATGACAGGACAAATTAATGGAAACACAATTACGGTAAGGCAAGGGGATAGCTTTGGGATATATATCAATGCCAGTGAGGACTGCAAGCCGGTGGATTTGACCGGAGCCAGTTTATTAATGCAGGTGCGCGAGCAAGATAGTGGCAATTTAATGTTTTCGTTGCAAGGTGTTGGTGTTGATATTACCAAAGGCAAAATGGCATTGTTACTCACACCGACGCATACCAATATTCCGGTGGGAAATTATGTTACGGATATTCAATTAACGCTTGCCGACGGTAGCGTTAACACAATTTATCCGGCTAATGTCAATCAGGTGGCGATTTTTAGGATTACACCGCAAGTAACGGAGGGATAAAATGCAATTTTCAGGAAATACAAGTACATTAAACGTTGAGATAAGCGACAAATCAGGCATTGCCGTACCAACCGCGGTTAACTACATTAAAAGCGGCGAAAAGGAAATTGAAAATGCCGTAAATGAGGGTATTACGCAATTTAATACCAATGCAACGGCAAAAACCACAGCTTATAATCAGAATGCAACAGAAAAAACAACGGCGTACAATGAGAATGCGACAGCAAAACTTAGCGCATATAATGAAAATGATGAGGCAAAAACTACAGCTTATAACCAGAATGCAACGGAAAAGACTACGGCGTTTAATGCCAATGCTACATCAAAAACTGCTGATTTTAATACTAATGCCGGTGATAAAACAACCGCATTCGATAATAATGCCAGTGCCAAAACTACGGCATTCAATACTAATGCGACGGAAAAGCAAGCGGCAGTCGATGCATCGGCAACAGCAGCGGCGGCAAGTGCTTCTACATCTAAGCAGTGGGCTGTCGGTGAACCGACGGAGCCAACAGGTAATTCGTCGAAATATTGGGCGCAATCGGCGGCGGCAAGTGCATCTAACATGGCAAATCGTGATTTATCGAATCTATCCTCTGACGGGCAGATGATTGTTGATAGTGTTAATGGTACGATTAGTAACTGTGTGTTGGAGATACCGCAGAATATTAAATTAACATTGGAGAATAATGTGCTGACGTTAAAAGCAGGGAGTATAATAACTATAACCGGTGGTACGTACACTACGGTAACAACGACACAAGATGTTACAGTAACTATATCAACTAATGATACTTTTGTTGTTTTTCCACGTAGAAACGGTGCTGCAATCGGTGGTTGGATAAAATTGAGCCGTATTGGCTCTGGTTCTCCATTGCCTGCTGACGGAACAACATATACCTGTTTCTTTAATACCACAGACAAATTAATTTATTTATGGTCTAATAATGAATGGATTGAATGGAATGTTGGTTATCCATTGTGTGTTGTAAAAGTAGAAAACGGAAATATGTCCTTTGTTAAGGATAGCAACGGCAACGATATGATATTCAATGGCTGTGGATTTATTGGTCGACACAGATTTGTATATCCTAACGTTAAATGTCTATTCGCAGCAGGAAAAGATAGTAATGGTAAGTTATTATCAGAAATAATTACTACCGCTGGCTTATTGATTGCAGGTAATAATGCTGTGGACCGATCGATATTTTATTTGTTTAGTGAAAGAACAGCAAATGCTATAGGTCCAAACGCATATTATTACTCCGAAGCTGAAAATTTGTGGAGAAGAACTAGTAACAATGAAATATTACATGTATGTGTACTTGCAACTACAACAGGGAATGTTAGTTCTATGACCATTCGTCAACCTGTCAGAACTGCAACTGTGGAGATGCTTGATACTCTACAAGACCAAGTAGATACAAACACGACAGCTATTTCAGGAAAGCAAGATACTCTTGTTAGTGGTACAAATATCAAGACTATCAACTCAACTTTTGTATTAGGAAGTGGTAACTTTACCCTTGCTGACCAAAGCTTATCTAACTTGGATAGTACTGGTCAGATGGTTGTAGATAGTCAGAATGGAACTATTTCTAATTGCATTCTAGATATTCCGCAGAATTTGAAGCTAGAGTTTAGTAATGGAACTGTTACTTTAAAAGCTGGCTCTGTTATAGTACTAACTGGTGGTACATATTCAACTGTAACTACAACTCAAGACGTTACTTGGAATTCTTCGACACAAGCAAACACTAAACAATACTTATTCATTACTAAATATGGATTTGCGGGAGGATTATATGGTAGAAGTAATTTAAATAAAGCTGGTAGTGGTCCAAATTTACCAGTAGATAGTTCTACTTATTTAACATTTTTTAATACCACAGATAAAATTATATATCAATGGAACCCCGATACTTCACAATGGGAATCTACTACATTATGCTATCCTTTAGGAATTATTGAAATAGATAGTCAAGGTAACATTACAGGTTTTGCCAAAGATTCTAATGGTAACGATATGATATTTAACGGAGCCGGATTTATCGGACACCACGCTTTTGTTTATCCGAATGTTAGTGGTCTAGTACCTTATGGCATCAATTCCGACGGAACATTAAAATCTTTTTACCAAAAATTGGCTAGTTTATATATTATTGATATGGATTCTTCTTGGCAAGGGACTGATTATCAGCCATATACTTGGATTAGCTTAAATAGTTTTTCAGGAAAAGTTGGTGTTAGTGTATTATCTGATATAGAATATGAATTTCCGTATGATATGCCAGCAACTGGTTCATTAAGAAACTATGTAAAAAGCAGAAATCTATATATGAATCAAAATGGTATTGGTGGATTTAATGACCTAACGGTAGTTAAATTTATCAAATATGCCTACGATGGTACAACAGTAACTGACTTTACAATCCGCCAGCCAGTACGTATGGCAACGGTTGAGATGCTTAAAGATAAGCAAAACAAACTAACTTTTGATACAGCACCGACCTCAAACAGTACTAATCCGGTAACTTCCGGTGGTGTATATACGGCGTTGGCGGCTAAGGCAGACGATAATGCGGTTGTACATTTGGCTGAAGATGAGACTATAACCGGTAATAAAACATTCAGCGGTACAAATACTTTTGTTACACCGGCGGTTAGTGATAGTTCTCAGAAACCGGCGACAACGGCATACATTAATAACAAGTTTCAGGTAGTCAGTGCTTTACCGGCATCGCCTGATGCCGACACATTCTACTTTATTCCGGAGAGTTAGGTATTATTTGACATTAAAAAACAGATCAGATATAAAGAAAAAGTCCGATGACACGAATCGGACTTTACTTCAACCAAGAAAGGGGTTAAACCGTTCTTTAACTCATTTCCTGAGTTGAAGATAGCATATTTTGACTTGCTTGTCAAGGTTTTAAATATGTGCGGTTTTTCCCCTTTCAATATTATGAAAGGTATAATAATAATGATAATAAGGATTATTGTTGTTATTCGGAAATTCCGATTTTTCTTATCTGTAAAACGATGAGGAACGGAGCGTCGACTTATATGGTCGGCGCTTTTTTATATGGAAGGAAAATATATGGCGATATACAAAGGTTCAAATAAAATAAATGAGCTGTATTTAGGCTCAACCAAAATTGATAAAGTCTATAAAGGCTCTACGCTGCTGTATCAGGCAGTTAAGGGTGTACAAATATGGGGGTTTGAAAGTGGTGTAGGCTTGTTGGGTAGCTATGATACAAATGGGTTAGTAGCAATAAGCGATCCTACACAAACAAGTGTTATTACCGCTATCAACGGTACACTTGGTGCGGCAGGTTCAGATGTTACGTTTGATTCATCTTATAGCGGACAACAACGTACTGTTACCGCATATTATGATAGTGTTTATACATTTGGCGATTATACAGTATATCATTATAAAGTAGATTGGTCTACTATAACTTGGCACTTTTATGTACTTGCCGGCTCAGAAGTCGGCTCAATAGCTATCGGTTTATATCTATCACTTAGCGGATCTATTGTACCGGTTAGTGTTGATGACTATGAAATGGTAGTAGAAGTGACTTCCGGACAACAAACAACATTTAACAGAAATGCAAGCTTGGATGCTTATTGGACCGTTAACGGATTAATTTCAATTTAAAGGAGAAATAACATGAATGAAGGAATTAAAAAAATCATTAAAGAACTGGATGAAAACGGCAACGAAATAGAAATCGAAGTAACCGAATATCCCGATATTCCGGTTATAGTGGTGGAAAATGAAGAAGAGGAGAGTAATGATGGATTGGGGATTAATTAGCGGTTGTACCTCTTTGATAGGTCTGATTGCCACTTTAATAAAAATCGGCGAATGGAAGGCCAGACATGATGTACAGCTGGAAAATTTAGAAAGCAGATTGAACAACAGCGATGGAAAAATGGAAGCCATCGCTGTTTTACAATCCCAACAAAATTTGGTTTTAACCGAAATCAAAACTCGGTTGGAATTTTTAATAGAAAATAAGACCAAAAGGAAAAAAGCCGATGTTTGATGATGTTGATATTTTGGCACGCACTATATACGGTGAAGCGCGTAGTGAAGGGCGCAAGGGTATGGAGGCTGTGGCTTGCGTGGTAATGAACAGATTTTATGCCAATAAATGGTTTACGGGATATCGTATTTATCAAGGCAAAAAAATTCCCAGCATAGCGCAAACATGTTTGAAAAAATATCAATTCAGTTGTTGGAATGAAGGTGATGCGAATTTGGTAACAATTCAAAATGTCGATACATTTGATGCCACATTTCGACAGTGTCGGGAAATTGCGCAGTTGGCTGTAAGCGGTCAGTTGCGCGATTTTACAAATGGTGCAACATATTATCACACAAAGCGCATTAAACCTTATTGGGCAAAAGAACATAAACCGTGTTATATTTATAAAAATCATTGTTTTTATAATGACATATAAGGAGAAATTAAGATGAAACGTAAAAAACAAAAATGCAAATGTAATTTTTGGCGATGGTTGATTTTAACGATAGCTCGCATAAAAAGACTGTATTTTTTAGTATGGGGAATTGTAATTTTACTAATCACTGCATGCTTGAAGACGGACATTGTTTCCGTGCTGGGAAAGATTTGGCCATGAAAATGATTTTGCTTTATTTCATGTTGTGCTTTTTATGTATCTGTGGCGGATATTTATACGGCAAAAGTCAGGCCAAAACAAAAATTATCGAAAAACAGGTGGAGGTTATTAAATATGTGGCGCAAAAAAGAGCACAAATTCAAGCTATGCCTAATGCTAATCGCGATGAGTTGCTTAAATTGCTGCGTTCGGGTCAGTTGTGATACACAATTTATGCCGATTTTTCCCAAAGGAGGTAAGGCTGTTGCCGAAGAATTGCAAACTCTCGGCAGCGAAGATTATCCGCATTTGTGGGAATGGTTAGCGCGGCTTAATAAATTGCGGTTGGAGTTGGAAACAAATAAGGATTTAGAACAGTGAGAAAGGAACAATTATGGGTAAAAAGAAAAAAATACCGGCATATTCATATGACGAAAGTTTGGAGATGTTGGCAAAATTACAACAGATGGCCATTGACGAAGGCAATATTAATTTGGCACTGAAAGCCGAAGAGTTGAAGTGTAAAATAGCCTCGGCTTTGGCCGATAAAACTTATGAAGAAAACAAAGATGATTTAACTAAAATTTTGGTGGATTTTATCAATGACAAACACAATTGTAAAAATACCGAAGATCTTTGCGCCGCTTTTGACGATGAAGAAACGCTATAAACTTTATTACGGAGGTCGAGCCGGTGGCAAAAGTTACGCTTTTGCCGACAGTTTATTATTATTGGGGCGTATGAAAAAGTTGCGTATTGCATGTATGCGCGAGATTCAGGAAAGCATCAAAGATTCAGTTTATAAATTGCTGATTGATCGCATTAATGAATATAAACTCAGCGACTATAAAATTACCGCCACCCAAATAATAAATCAAATAACCGGTACAACATTTATTTTTAAGGGTTTGCAGGAACAATATGCCGGTAATATCAAATCGTTGGAAGGAATTGATATTGTTTGGCTGGAAGAAGCGCAAAAAATCAGTAAAAAAAGTTGGGATATATTAAATCCGACAATTCGTAAATCCGGTTCGGAAATTTGGATTTCCATGAACAGAGAATTGGAAAACGATCCGGTGTGGGTTGCTGTCGGAGCGCATCCCGACGAACGTACTCTGGTGGTTAAGGTAAATTATACCGATAATCCGTTCTGTCCCGAAGAAATGAAGTATCTGGCACTCAAATGTCAAAAAGAAAATCCGGATGACTATGAGCATATATGGCTGGGGGCACCGGCAGCGGTCGGCACCAATAAGCTGATTGCTTACAAATATGTGCGTTCAGCTATGGAAACCATGTGGCGTACTTCAAAAGCTCCGCTGATTATCGGGGTTGACGTGGCTCGTTTCGGCGATGATGCAACAGTATTTTGTTTCAGGCGCGGACGGGTTTGTTTAGAATTTAAAAGTTTTAAGCATTTGGATAATGTTGAGGTGGCAAATCAAGCCACTTTTTTTATACGCCAATATCATCCGGCTCGGGTATTTATTGATGCCGGTGGTGTGGGTGGAGGGGTAGTAGACATTTTGCTAGAACGCAGCTTAAAGAAAGTGGTGCGTTCGGTTATGTTTGGGGCTAAAGCCATGCTGGAAGAGCGTTACCATAATCGGCGAGCAGAAATGTGGGATGAACTTAGGCAATGGTTGGAAGACGAAGGAGGAGCGCAACTTCCGAAAAGTGACGCTTTGGCGAGCGAACTGTGCAGTGTTAATAAAAAATACGATAGTCGCGGGCGGTTACAGTTGGAAGAAAAAGCTGAAATTAAAAGTCGACTGGGACGTTCTCCCGATATGGCTGATGCATTGGCTTTGACCTTTGCCGAACCGGTTTACGATCGGGTATTGGATAATCTTTACGATATGCAGCCCAACAGCATTGAAAGTTTATTCAGAGTACGTTCCGACAAAGGTGGATGGTAAATTAAAAAGGATAAAATAATGGCAAATTTTATGAAGCAATTCACGGAAGAGATTGTTCTTCCGGACGGATCTGTCGCATCTTCGGTCGCGGATGTCGATAAGTATTTAAAGGCAAACGGGCTTGCCCATGCCGGCGACTTTTCCGACGAATATATCAAAAATATTCGTTATCAACAAGAACAAGATCGGCGCCAGTCACTCTGGGCCGATTTTCTTTACAACTATAAAAGGATAATATGGAAATGAGTGAATTAAGAGAAGAACTTGAACGTCAATTTGTCGCCCGAGGCTTAATTGAGCCGAAGTCGGAAATTGATGCAACAAAAGAAAACTCTTCCGATAATACAGAGATAATATCCGAGGAAACGGTAGAAAATGTAGAGGCACCGGCGAGTTTTGATAAAAAATTCGCCGATGATTTTAAAAATCTGCCGCTTGAATGGCAGCGTTATCTTTGTGCTCATGAGGAAGAATATAATAAGGCAGCAACGCAAATGCGCAACGAATTGCAAGGGTATGCATGGGTGGAGAAAATTTTTGCCGCTCATCGTGACAGATTGCATCAGGCAGGCATAGAAAAATTAGAGCGTTGGCTTGAAGGCTTGGCTACCATTGATGCCAATTTACAGCAAAATCCGGTGGAAACATTGAATGCAATTGCTGTTTGTTATGGCATTAAGCCAAGCTCAAATAATGCGACAGTCAGCTCTCCGATAACCCAAGAAGTTATCGCTCGCCTGTGCGATTTAGAGCGCGATTATCATCGTATGCAGGAACATTTACAGCAGGAGCGGTATCAACGCTTGGTTGATATGGTGTCAATGTTTGCTTGCCAGACCGACGATAATGGTCAGCCGTTGCACCCTTATTTTGAGGAGGTTAAGCAACAGGTTTACGGCTTGTTGCTGAACGGAACTGCTTCTGATGTATCTGATGCCTACGAAAAAGCATTGTGGATGCATCCGGCAGTACGCGAACAGCTGATTCAAAACAAAATCAGCTCCCAAGCTGCAGAAGTGCAAAAAGCTAAACAGGCTTCATTTGCACCGAAGGGCAAGACGGAAGTGCCGGAAAGAGAACTCACATTACGTGAGGAAATTGAAAAAAATATGGCAGCTTTCATGGATTAATTTTTTAACAAAAGTAAAGGATAAATATAATGAGTAATTCAAATTTTAATGATGTTTTAACCGTAACTTTGGAGAGCCGTTCGCGCAATCTGCGTGATAATGTTTCCAAAAACAATGCGCTTTTGAAACGCCTTAAAGAAAAAGGTAATCAGCGTCCGATTACCGGCGGTTCTAAAATTTTGGAAGAGTTAGAATACGGTGAAGGAGATATGGTTTGGTATTCCGGATATGATACAATTACATACAGCCCGAAACAGTTGTTTACTGCCGCCGAATACGCGCTGAAACTTTGCGCTGTTCCGGTAGCTATTTCCGGTGAAGAAATCCTGATTAACAGTGGTCCGGAACAAATGATGGATTTGTTGGAAAAGCGCATTCATAATGCCGAAAAAACATTGTGCAATAAAATTTCACAAGCAATTTACAGTGACGGCACAGGTTCTTCCGGCAAAGAAATCGGCGGTTTAGCATTGCTGGTAGCTGATGATCCTACCAGCGGAACAGTCGGTGGAATTAACCGTGCTACAACAGGTAATGAATTTTGGCGTAACCAATCGGCAACTGCAGCTTTGGATGAAAACAATATTACAAAAGAGATGGGAGCATTGTACAATAAATGCACTCGTGGCAGCGATAAACCGGATTTGATTGTTTGCGACGATGCCTTGTATGCTGTTTACGATTCAACTTTAATGGATATGCAACGCTTTTCTGATCCTAAATTAGCCGATGCCGGCTTTGTCAGCCTTAAATTCAAAGGTGCTGATGTGATTTATGACGGCGGGCAGGGCGGTTATTGTCCGGCAAATCACATGTATTTCTTAAACAGTAACTACATTTATTTGCGCACTCACCGTGACCGCGACATGAAGGTTATCGGTGGCGAGAGAATGGCTGTTAACCAAGATGCGTTTTATAAAATTATCGGTTGGGCCGGTAATTTGACTATGAGCAATGCGGCTTTGCAAGGCGTGTTAATCAACGACACTACTAATAACGGCTAAAACAACAACAATAAAATCGGCGTTGCTGTCGTATTAAATGACGGCAGCGCCTTTTTATCATCAGAAGTTAAAGAAAGGAAACGGATAATGGATATGGATTTTGCAATGTTTCAACAGGTTGCCGCCAATGTAGAAGATGACCGCAATGTAGCGGCACGTTTTTACGATAAGGCGGTAAAAACCGGTAATGTGAGCGAAAACGGACTACCGGTTTTTAAAAATGTAACTTATGTGGAAATTCGCCTCAAAGATAATAACACAGAGGTTTATAATCAGCCGGCTACGGAAGAAAAAATCAAGCGCTTTCCGCGTGAATACGCACTTTATCAATTAGCAAAAGAAAAGGTAAAAAGCGGCACACCATTGGAACAATTTGCCTTTTTAACCGCAGCAGAAATTGAAACCTGCAAAAGCCGCGGTTTATTTACGGTGGAAGATTTGGCCGCTCTTGATGCCGGAAAAGTTCAGACACTTTGTCTGCAAAATGAAAATGCTTTAGCTAAAAAGTTTGTGCAGAATGCCAGAGATAATAACCTTTTGGCACAAATGACGGCAAAAGAAAAGGAATATCAGAGAAAAATTACCGACTTGGAAGATAAAGTGCGAAACTTGCAACAGGCTCTTAATTCTAACAGGCATATATGGTCATTTAAGAAAGGAGAAAGAAAATGAAAACAATTCTGGATATTTGCCAAGAAGCGGCAGATTTAGCAGCGGTTAAACGACCGGAAGATTTGTTTAATAAAAACAGTCAGCAAGACAGTATATTTTTAAGCGTTGCCAAATCGACACTTGACAGCTTGTTGCGCTACGGAAACTGGGAAGAACTTACCAAAGAAGGTTGTCTGACGGCAAACAAAGGTCAAAGCAGTTATTTGCTTAGCGATTATGTGCAAGATTTTTATTGTCTTATTTGTAATACAATTTACATAAAAGATATGCAAGAGCGCGTAATCGGAGCAATTACTCCCGAACAATGGATGAAGGAAAAATATTTCAACAGTCCCAGTAATGATGTTAAGTTTAAGCTGCAAAACGGTCGATTGATATTTCTTAATCCTCCATCTTGCAGAATGAAAATAGTGTTTCAATATCGCTCCAATAATATTGTCTGGGACTATAAAACATTATTGGAAAAAAATGTACTTACTGCCAATACCGATGTTCCTATTTTTGATGAATATTTGGTAAAGCTCGGTATTTTGTGGCGTTGGCTGAAGCGTAACGGTATGGATTATACAGAAGAATATGATGAGTATGAAAAAGAATTGAAAAAACGCTACGGTTCGGAGTTGGCAACCAAGGATATATGTTTGGCCAGCAATAACGGTGGTGCAGGTGAGGAGGTGATTATCAATGTTAAAGTTACCGACGCGCACTAACCAGTCGATAAACATAACTTTACCGGCACCGTTGAAAGGTCTTAATGTCCGCGACAGTTTGGCAGATATGGAAATGGATTATGCCGTTACAATGGACAATTATCTGCCACTTGATACCAAAGTTGCTTTGCGTCCGGGCTATGTTCTTTATGAAGAAACTGATGATGCGGTTGCCACTTTGGCACCATATCAAAAAGGCACCGATTTGCGATTTTTTGCCATTGCCGGACATACGGTATATGATATAAGTTCGCGTAATCAAAAAACACCGGTTGCCGGCGTAAGTTTTACGCAACCTCGCTGTCAGACTGTACAATATAAAAATCATCTCTATTTCGTAAATGGAATTGATACACCTAAAGTATTTTATATTGATGACAACAATGTCGAACATTTTGAAAATTGGCAATTCAGTGCTGAAAACTTAAATCCTTCGTCAATTATAAATGTTGCCGTATCAAAACAACGCTTGTGGTTTGTAGAAAAGAACTCAATGCGTGTTTGGTATCCGGAAGTTGCCGGAAATATAAGCGGAACATTGCAATGCTTTGATCTTTCACAGGTCAGTCGTTTCGGCGGACATTTGGTAGCCGTTGCCAACTGGACGCAAGACGGAGGACAGGGAATTGACGATTTAACGGTTTTCATTACATCAGAGGGAGAAGCTCTCGTTTATGCCGGAATTAATGTCAATAATGCCGATGACTGGAAATTACGAGGTTCCTATAAAGTCAGCAAACCTATCGGTTATCAATGTCTGGTGGCTTATCAGGGTGATGTTGTTATTATCAGTGAAGACGGGTATATTCCTTTGAGTAAAGCTTTACCCGTTGATTGTATCAGTGCTTCAAGTTTGGCATTCAGTGATGCCATTCGCGGTTTGGTCTTGAATCGCAGCGCGTATTACAGTCGTTTGAACGGTTGGCATGGCATTATTTACAATCGCGGCGGTTATGCCATTTTTAATGTTCCGGTAGCCAACCAATTTGAACAACATGTTATTAACCTTAATACAGGAGCTTGGTGTCGTTTTACTAACATCAGAGCTTTGTGTTGGCAAATGTTTGACGGCAGAATCTATTTTGGTTCGGACAATGGTGTTTATTTATTTGATGAAGGTTACAGTGACAATGGAATGCCTATATCCGGAACAGTAGAACAGGCATTCAGTAATTTTGGCTGTGAGAGCTTAAAGAAAATGTTGCTGATAAATCCGCGTACAAAAGCGGCTAAACAGTATAATCTGGTAATTTATCTCAATACCGATATGCAAAAGCAAAATGTAGAATATGCCGAAAATATCGGGAACGGCAATACAACCAAATGGAACAAAATAAAGTGGTCTTCACGGCAACGTCCGATAGCTTCAAAATGGGGGTATTCCGGCAGCAATATTATGCAAAGTCAGTGGATTGCCGTTGCTGCTACCGGTTATAAAGTAAGCATTGTTTTCAAAACTAAAACCAACGGTAACTTTATCGAATGGTTTGAAACAGGTATTCGTTATGCTGTCGGTTCGGGAGTGTTATAGCAATGAGTATTGATATTATTCGCGACAAAAATGATGAAATTGCCCTTTGGGTTTGCAAAAAATTACAAATTTCCCAAGATTGGCTCGGCGACAATCTTACTTTTGGTTTCTATAACGAAAATAAGAGGTTAGGCGGCTTGATATTTCATGATTATGAACCGAATCATTCAATTTGGTGGACTATTTATGCATCAGATAAACATTGGTGTACCAGACGCGTATTACAAAAAATGTTCGATACGGCTTTTAACGAGTTGCACTGTCGGCGGATTAATCTTTTAGTCTGTTCAGATAATGAAACTTGCTTAAAATTTGTGCAAAAATTAGGTTTTAAGCCGGAAGGTTTTTTGCGCAAATATCTTGATAACGGTAAAGACTGTTATTTTTTCGGGATGCTTCAAGAAGAGTGTCCTTGGCTTTAATTTAATTTTTTAATAGGGAGATATAATATGAGTAAATCAATCGGAAAGGTATTCGGTACAAGTTCGACTTCGCCTTATGCCTACGAAACAAATTATATTAATTATTTGCGTAATTACAATACGCAGAATTATGACAATACACTAGGGAATTTAACAGCACAGGCTTTAAATATGAGCCAAAATCTGAGTGCCATGCCCGGCTATCAGTTTACGATAGACGGTTCAGATGCTGCACGTCGTCGGGCAGAACAGGCAACCTATAATGCCTATGCCGATAAGTTGCAACCGCAATTCTCGCGTCAGCAGGCAGATTTGCAAACTCAACTTATCAATCAGGGATTGGGGGTTGGAACAGAAGCTTATCAACGGGCGATGTCCGATTTGCAAAATGCTCAGAATGATGCGTGGCAACAAGCGGCATATCAAAGTGTTAATGCCGGACAGAGTGCTTTCAGTCAGTCGTTGGAAAATGCCGGAAATGTGGCCAATTTCAATAATCAGGCACGGCAGAATTATATCGATCAGATATTGTCGCTGCTTCAAGGTTCTGTTTCCGGATATAACAATCAGCAACATCTGTATAATGCTAATGCCGGAGTGCAGGGACGCATAGATAATGCCAAGCAACAAGCATGGAACAACTTAGGTTCTATGCTTAAAAGCGGCGGATCAATGTTCGGTAAAGAAGCAAAATGATTAATAAATCCGCAGAACTTTATGTTTTGCGGATTTTTTTTATAATCAATAAAAATAAAGAGTCATCCCTCCAAACCGTCAGATTTGGTCAATGGATCTTCAAATTTTAAAAGCGGAAGATGCCTTGACGATTCCAGCGGAATCGAGGCATAACTTTTTTGCATTGACAAAAGTAAACCGGCGTGGTAGTTTGCCTAAAATCAATTGTGAAGGGAAAATGTATGTCTGAACCTATTATCAGTTTAATTATACCGATATATAATGTTGCAAAATTTTTATCACAAACCTTGAATAGCGTGCAAAAACAGACTTTTAGGAATTTTGAAGCCATTTGTATTAATGACGGAAGTTCGGATAATTCGCTGGAAATTATTAAGGAATATACTGAAAATGACGAGCGATTTAAGTTAATTGATCAAAATAATAAGGGTGTATCTTTTGCTCGAAATAAGGGGCTGAAAATAGCCAAAGGGAAATATATAATGTTTCTTGATGGAGATGATTTTTTGCATCCTCAGGCGATGGAAATTGCTGTTGCTGCCATTACGAAATCTGACGCCGATATTTGTCAGTTTGGCTTAGAAGAAGTTTTTCCGGAAGAAAAAGTTGAGTTTGTTTCTCAAATTATGACCGAACCAGTAATTATGAAAAATGTTAGGAGTCAATATCTGGACAATAGGAATATGGAAAAGGTTCTTATTTGGAATAAAATCTATAAAGCGGAAACGGCAAAAGCCGTAGATTTTTATTCTTTGCACCCAAGAGAAGATGATATCTATTCATTTGAGGTATTATTGAATGTTAATAGTTTTGCTCAAATTGACAATCAGCTGGTTTATTATGTACAAAATCCACATTCAATAATGCATACCATTGATGATAAGGTCAGCTTGAATACTATGTTAGATGCGGATGAAGTGATTAACAAAATATCAGTACAGTATCTCAAAACCCATAATGATCCAATCTTTGAGGAATCTTACAAACATTTCATGTACGATCATGAACGTAAATTCTTTAAATATACAATAGTCAAGCTATTGGAAAAAGGTGATAACTATTCATTGGTAATTAAAAATTTTGACCGTTATCTTAAAAGAGTTGATGAAGGAATGTGCTATTTTTCCGCTCTTAAACTAAAGCATAAATTGATATTCAGATTATTGCGCGGTAAGCATTACTTTTTGGCACGAATGGTGGCAAATACTTAAGCTCGGTGCAAATAGGTTCCCATTACCTTTTTACGACCGTATTTATCAAATTGCACTTCACAGACCTGTCCGTCAACTTCGATAATTTCTCCATAGCCGAAACTGTCGTGATATACACGCACACCTACCAAGCTCGAAGTTCTGCCGCTTCTGTACGAGGTATAATCAGCGTAGTCATCAGGCTCATAAGTATATTCTCCGCCGGCGTCATCATATTCTTCATAACGCTTATAGCTTGGTTTGGTCGAATACGTCGTCTTTGCTTTGCCGTAACTTTTGCGGTATCCGCCGTAAGAATTACCATAACCCGATGAATATCTGCCGTTGTAACATTGGCTCATCTGGTTACGGATGTTTAGACAATCTGTCGGAATTTCATTGATGAAGCGTGAGGGGAGAGGATTTTGCCATTGACCGTAAAGTTTGCGGCTGTGAGCCAAAGAAATATACAGCTTTTGTTTGGCTCGTGTTATGGCAACATAGGCCAAGCGTCGTTCTTCTTCCAAAGAATTTGTTCCACCTTCTTCCAAACTTTTCTGGTGCGGAAACAAACCTTCTTCCCAACCGGGTAAAAATACGGTATCAAATTCCAAACCTTTGGCAGAATGTAACGTTATCAGCATAACTTTGTTAGGATCTACGGTATTATCATTATCCATGACTAAACTTACGTGCTCCAAAAATTCCGATAGAGTGGGATAAATGTTGGCATCACCCATTACACTGATTAATTCTCTAAGGTTTTCTAATCTTCCCGGTGCTTCAACCGATGAGTCGTTTTTCAACATTTCAAAATATCCCGATTCATCTAAAACTTGTTCGGCAAGTTCATTAACCGGCAGAGCTTGTTCCATTTTTTGCCATTCATTGAAATGTTGCATCAACTCAGCTAGGTTATTTTTAACCTTTCCGCTGATAAGACCTTCGTTAATAGCCATATTTACGGTTTCAAAAAGCGAGATGTGGCGTTCTCGTGCCAACTGCTCCATTTTTTCGATGGTTTTGGCTCCGACACCGCGTGCCGGCTTATTGATGATACGTTCTAAGGCTAAATCATCGGCCGGTTGAATAATTACGCGAAAATATGCCAAGGCATCACGAATTTCGGCACGTTCATAAAACTTAGGTCCTCCGATAACCTGATACGGAATAGCTTCACTGACAAACTTTTCTTCTACCTCACGGGTTTGAAAGGCTGTGCGCACTAAAACCGCTATATCCGAATATGGCTCTCCTATACGATGCAAACGCTCTATTTCTGAGGCAATCCATTCGGCTTCTTCGCTGCCAGTTGCCGTACTTATCAGTTGGATTTTGCTGTTATCACCGCGTTGTGCCGGACTGTTTTCTGCCACACGTAAAGTTTTGCCCAATCGCGTTGAGTTATGGGCGATCAAACTACTGGCGGCATTTAATATGTTTGCGGTTGAACGATAGTTACGCTCCAAGCGGATGATTTCAGCATCATCAAAATCTTTTTGAAAACGCATAATATTTTCAATTTCCGCACCACGCCATGAATATATAGACTGATCATCATCTCCCACACAACAAAGATTGCGGTATTTTTGTGATAAAAGACGCAAAAATAAATATTGCGTAACGTTGGTGTCTTGATACTCATCAACCATAATATAGCGGAATTTGTCTTGATATTTTTGCAAAACATCAGGGTTTGATTGCAATAAAATCAAAGTATCCAGCAAAATATCGCCGAAGTCAACACAGTTAAGTTCTTGTAATCGTGCTTGATATTTTTGATATACGGTTATTAAAATATTCGAACGATATTCATTTACCGCTTTATCAACGGTAATTCCTTTGTCTTTGAGACGAGATATTTTTTCCATTAATGCTTGCGGCGGGTATTTTTTATCATCAATTCCTTCCGCTTCCAAAATCTGTTTGATAACGCGCTTTTGATCATCTTCCCCTAAAATGGTAAAATTGGGTTTTAATCCGACTAATTCTGCATGAACACGCAAAATCTTGACACATATGCTGTGAAATGTACCAAGCCAAACATTGTTTACCATATCACCTATAAGGTTTTGCACTCGTTCACGCATTTCTTTGGCTGCACGATTGGTAAAAGTTACTACTAAACAATTCCAAGGATTAGCTTTATTTTGCATCAAAAGATAAGCTAGACGAGTGGTCAGCACTTTAGTCTTTCCGGTACCGGCGCCGGAAAGTACCAACAAAGGTCCTTCGGTGGTTTCAACTGCTCGTCTTTGTTCCGGATTAAGCTCATCCAGCCAAGGCATTTGCGGTTTTAGTGCACTAATATTGTCGTATGTTCGTGGCGAAGTATTATCATCGTCTAAATCAAAAATATCGTCATTCATCATTTTCTTCTTGTATATTTTTTGCTTGTCTTTAATCTTTTCTAAACCTATATATACAATTATAACAATATGAGGACGATTAAAAGTAAATTATCTACTTTTAAGCAATTTTTTCAACGGGAGAATATGAAAATATGTCAGAAGTATACGAAAAAATAAATGCCTTGCGGCAATATATGGAAAGCCGCATTTTAGGACAGGAAGATTTAGTAAAAAAGTTGATTATTACCTTAATTGCCGACGGGCATATTTTGGTAGAGGGAGCTCCCGGACTGGCAAAAACAAAAGCAATTAAAACCATGTCGCAGTGTATTGATGCTGACTATAACCGCATACAGTTTACACCTGACTTGCTGCCGTCGGATATTACCGGAAGTGAAATTTATGTTTCGGCAACCGGACAATTTGAGTTCAGAGCCGGACCGGTATTTGCCAATTTGGTTCTGGCTGATGAAATTAACCGTGCTCCGGCTAAAGTTCAAGCGGCACTGTTGGAAGCTATGGCGGAACGTCAGGTCAGTGTGGGTGGAAAACAATATAAATTGCCGCCGTTGTTTATGGTTATGGCTACCCAAAATCCGATTGAGCACGAAGGTACATATAATCTGCCGGAAGCACAACTTGACCGTTTTTTGATGTATGTTAAAATTGATCAGCCTAATGCTTCTACTGAACATAAGATTTTACGCCTTGTTCGTCAAGAAGATGCCGCAGATGATACAACCGCTCGCGATAAAGCCTGCACGGTTAGAATTGATGATATATTAGAAGCACGGAAAAAAACGCAAAATATTCATTTTTCAAACTCATTGGAAGAATATTTGGTGCAACTTATCATTGCCACACGGCATCCGGAAAAATATGATGACAGTTTGCGCGGTACATTGGCATTCGGGGCCAGTCCTCGTGCTACCATAGCACTTGATAAGTGTGCACGTATTCATGCGTGGCTGAACGGTAACGATTTTGTTACGCCGGAAGATATTCATGCCGTAGCGTTTGATATTTTACGTCATCGTTTGATTTTAAGTTTTGAAGCACAAGCCGGCGGTTTGACTACCGACGAGGTAATTGCTAAATTGTTACAAATTGTTCCGTTGCCGTAAAATAGGGAATTTTACCGATGCGATTGTTTAATTTTACCAAATCGGAAGCTCAACAGTCAAATCAATACAAGGGTTTGGCTGTCAGTGTGCAAGATTTAATTGAACAACAGCGCTATGTTCCTTATCTTTCCATGTCGGAAAACAGAATGACTTCAGATATGGCAGGTGATGTAAAATCGGTGTTTAAAGGTCGCGGCATGGAGTTTGAAGAAGTGCGCGAATATAATTTCGGCGATGATATTCGTGACATTGATTGGCGTGTAACGGCACGAAAATCTGAGCCATATACCAAAATTTATCACGAAGAAAAAGACCGAGAAATTATTGTATTGCTTGATTTATCAGCATCAATGGTTTTCGGTACCAAAAATGAACTTAAATCGGTAACAGCGGCTAAATTGGCAGCTTTAATCGGATGGATGACCTTGCGTAACAAAGATCGATTCGGTTTGCTGCTTTTTGATGGCGAAAAAACGACATATTATAAACCGCAAAATAACCAAAAATCGTTGATGTTGTTATTTAAGGTTATTGCCCAAAAAACAGAAGAAATATTACAAACAAGCCATATCGGGGACATTTCTTCTGCGTTGAAAATGTTTGAACTGAGTCATAAAGGGCAGGGGACATTTTTTATTTTAAGTGATTTCTACAATTTATCGACAGATTCGTTCAAAAATATCGCCACATTATCGCGTCGACACAGTATTTATTGCATTAATATTTTTGATGTTTTGGAAGATGTGGCACCGCTTGACGGATTATATGCCGCACAATTTAATGAGCAAAAAGTTGTCTTTAATTCAGCTTCCGAGCAGTTTAAAGTCGCATATCAACAACATTTTGCAATAAATCGACGTAATTTACAACATAGTTGTCAAAAATTTTCTTGTAAGTATATGGAGGTTAGGACAGACAGACCTATTTTCAAGCAATTAGGTCGAATATAAAAAACTTGACACAATAAATTTTATGTGCTATTAATGGTTTAATTATTTTGTGAAAGAAGAGGTTAAAATGGTAAAATTGAATGAAAATACGTCCTATAAACGGGGACAAGAATTGTTGGATGCCGGCCATTATGAAGAGGCAATAGCAAAATTTGCCGAAGTGATTAACGATAATCCGCGTGCATGGAAAGCCTTGAACTCTCAGGGTTTTGCCTACCAGAAAATGAGCAAATATACTGATGCGGTTGAATGTTTTGATAAAGCCCTTGCGATTAATCCGAAATCGGTTGAAGTGTTAAATAACAAAGGTGTAACGCTTTCTATGCGTGGTCTTTATAAGGAAGCAATTAATTGTTTTGATGAGGCGTTCGGCTACGACAGAACCTCGCTTGAAGCTCTGAACGGTAAAGCAATTGCTTTGCAGCATATGTTCTCTTACAAAGAGGCTTTAGACGTTTTGGAAGAAGCTATGAAAGTTGACCAAAAACATCCGCAAACACTTCTGAGTATTGCTGTAACATTGCAAAAACTTAAACAATATGAACGTTCAATTTCATTTTTCAAAAAAGTTTTATCCGGTGACAAATATAACACCAAAGCATGGAATGGTATCGGCGTGACTTATCAATTGATGGGTGATAATGATTCCGCACTAAAATGTTTTACCAAAATTCTAAACATCAACAGTCAAGATTTGCAGGCTTGGGTAAGCATTGGTTATGTATATCAAAAAATGTTCAAGTTTAAAGATGCTTTGAAGTGCTACAAGAAAGCACAAGCTGTTGTTGGGGGGCGTTATACACATAAGTTGTATGACGGATTGGCATCATGCTTGACTAAACTTTCAGAGTTTGATCAGGCAATTGAAGTCTATAAGGTCATTTACCAAAGTGAAGAAGGTAAACGCAAATGGGATGCCCAGCGTTCAATTAAGTTCGTAAATAAACTTAAACGCAAACAAGCTATCGGTGCTTTGCCTGATATTATGCCGAAAGGTGAAGATGGAACAGGTGCTACCGTTGTAGATGATGCTCCGGCAGAAAATCCGGT